>NZ_RJPJ01000006.1:0-128363 GCF_003943395.1 Streptococcus oralis
GCTTGTAACTGCGAAAATAATGATATTCAATTTTAATAGCAATAATAGTAGCAAGCAAAACACTAAAAGTTGTACCTTTAAGTAAAATTTTTACATAATACCTGTTGCTGATAACAACAAATTCCAAAAATAACTACTAACATACTCATAATTCTTAGTTAAAGAAAAATCATTTAATTGGTTCTGATAAAAAGAGGACAGAATATCATTTAAAAAATCATTTTCAATCTTTCCTTTTAATCTTGTTTCCAATATAGAAAACTGCCAATACAAATATGAACCTAATATTATTGAAGCGAGACTAAATAGCTGAAAGCTAAACTGAATATTAAGCAGATTAGACATCGTTATTTGTAGAAAAAAAGCAATAGTAACTGGTAAGATAATTTTGGCTATTCCCAAGAAAAAGATTGCAAACTTTCTCTTCCAACCAAGTGAAGCTAGAAATCTATGATATAACTTATCTGCATAGCTTATCGTAACAATATCTTTTCTATCTTCTAAATTAACACTCTCACTCTTTTTAGGAATTAAAACAATTCCTACACTCTGACTAAAAAGTTCTAATCTGGAAATTTTCTCAATTTCTTCATTTGCAGGATCAGAGACAGTCAATAAATTATTATCTCCATCTAACACGACGATATAATGAGGCAAACCAGCTCTTTCTACTACCATCAAATAAGGAAATGGTAAGTTATTTAATAAACTAGGAGTGTCAATTTGATAAGAATCCGCATCAATACTATAGTTTTTTAGTATACCTTCTATGTCGAACAAAGACAGTCCTTGGTGATTATTATTATCAAATTGTAGACTATCTAAATGTTCTAATTTTGGGAAATAGTAAGAAATGATTGTCTTGACACAAGCCATTCCACAATCCAGCAAAGTTGCTTGTTTATAGTGACTAACCATTATTTTCTCCTTTTTCAACACTTATCTTACTATAGCCATCAACTTCAATGATGCTATTCGAAGTTTGATTTGTGGTAGGAACCCTTAAAATTTCTCCTGTATTGTTTGTATGTAAAGTATAAATCCCATCAAAATCTTTAGGAACTGTAATAGATACATCGCCAACAAGAGTATCTATAAATATTTTTTCGAAAGTAGTATTTTTTCCTAAGGAAATAGTTACATATAACTTGTCTTTCCCTTCTGAACTCAGAGCCAAATTAAAACCATGTTGTGAAAACGGTAGATATAAATTATCTGAACTCATTTTAACGTTTTTAGATATATTATCCGCTGATTCTTCGGAAACTTTTCCTTCTATTTGAACACTTGTTTCATCTGATTCACTCTTTACAACCTTAACATCAATTGCTTGCTTTGATCCATAAAACTCTATCGTTTTAATACTTTTAGAAGAGAGAGTCCATGATTGTTTCACACTGATTGTCGTCTCTCCTCGTTTTAAGGTTAATAAAACTCCAGCTACTATAAACAATAACAACAGCCCTATTGCAATTCCTATTTTTTTCATCATTAGTCCTCCTACTTAAATTCTTTTTTATTAAATACAGCTAACGCAAGCACAAGTACTGCTATACTCACCACTATAGGATAGCATACGTTCGTAAAGGTAAATTGACTTACCCCAGGGGAAGCTTTCAAATTTAAAGTCATCAGTAAATAGTCTTTCACACTCTCACCAGAATTTGGAAGGACGTAAGCCAATAGGTTATCAAATAGTAAAATGTAGAGTGTATAAATCATACATGATTCATAAACCTTATCAAATATTTGAAAAATCAATAAGGAGATACTGATAATAACCAAATAGTATGGTAGTTGGTGTAAAAATGTAGAAACAATCAACACCATGTCCCCTTCCAAATAAACAAGAGCTGTTAAACTATAAAAAATAGACACATATAATAAAGACAAACAAAAGGTTCCCAAAGTTTTATATAAAAATAACTTCCATCGTTGTTTTTCTTTTGTGAGCAAAATATTGATCGTACGGAAACTATAATCTTCCCCCCAGAAAAATAAATTAGCAGAGATGAAAAGCAACGGAATAAAACCACTCACACTTGAAATCAACACTCGAAATGCCGGCTCATTTTCATTTGATGACTTAAAAAACAAGGAGAATAACAAAACTAATAACCCTATCAACAAACTAGGAAGCACTCCTCTTTTTTCCCAGTAAAATTTATACATATCTGCTTTAAGAGAATTCATGACTCTCCTCCTTTCTTAAATCATCAGATAATATTACGCAAATAGTAGTCCTCAAAGCGTTCCTTCTTAATATAAATATCCTGTATCACTAGATTTGAACCAATACTATATTCCAAGATAACCATTAATTTTTCCTTTTCTGTAACAACCAGATAGTCATCCTGCTCAAAATGAACGATGCCCTCTTTTTCTAAAAACATTTTTAGAATCTGATTACCACTTGTCTTTAGGAAAATTTTTTCAGATAAATCATTCGCTAGCTCTTTTGAACTCATAACATTTAGAATCTTTCCTTTTTTCATGATGATATACTTATCTGTTATAAATTCCAATTCTGACAGAATATGACTCGAAATTAAAAAAGTAACTCCTAACTGATCCCTTAAATTCAAAATCATTTTTCTTAAATCTGAAATCCCTTGAGGATCTAAACCATTCACGGGTTCATCTAAGATAATAAGCTCTGGATTATCCAAAAGCGCAATCGCAATCGATAACCTCTGCTTCATTCCAAGGGAATAGTTTTTTACTTTTCGATCCCATGATGGTTCAGACAAGTGAACCAATTCCAACATTTCTATGATATCTGTCTTTAAACCAAATCTTGTTTTATAATATTGCAGGTGTTGACGTCCAGTCAGGTTTGGATAGAGGGCAGGTGATTCGATAATACTACCAATCTTATGCTGAGAAACACTCTCTATTTCTCCCTTATCAGCTCGAATTAGTCCTAGAAGAATTCTCATTAATGTTGTCTTTCCAGCACCATTTTCGCCAATAAGACCACATATTTCTCCTTGCTCAATATCAAAGGAAATATTATGAAGAACCTGTTCTTTCCCATATGTTTTATTGATATTTTTAAGACTTAAAATCACACGATTCATAGTTTCTCTCCGTTTATTATATTAAAAAGTCTCTGACAGGGAATGAACCCTGCCAGAGATTTTCAGACTACATTAACTCCAGCAGAAGAATCCAATACCTGCAATCATGCCAGCAAGACCATATGGTGAAAGAGCACAAAATTGACCTGCCACAATGTGTTTTTTATTTTTATTGTTTAGTTTTTTCATTACTTAACCCCCCTTTTAATCCCAACAAAATATGCCTACTCCATATCCAAGACCTATAATACAAAAGCGACCTGCTACAATGTGCTGTTTATTTTTATTGCTTAGTTTTTTCATTACTTAACCCCCCTTTTTAATCCCAACAAAATATGCCTACTCCATATCCAAGACCTATAATACAAAAGCGACCTGCTACAATGTGTCTTTTGACACGTCCAGTTAGTTTTCTCATCAGAAAACCCTCCTTTTAAAAAATTTTTTATAATAACCAAATGAAATTCTCATTTCAGTTATTTATTAACTGTTTTAAATCTTTAGATAACATTTCTTCGCTTCCTTGTTCAACATAAATTTCTTTCACTATCCCATCTTTATCCACTATAAAGATAGTTGGAATAGCTTTTACATCCAAGAACTTAAAAGCTTGTAAATCTTGATCTATATAAACTGGAAAGGTAAAACCCTGATCCCTTAAAAATTGATGAGAGGTTTCAAGTGTTTCACGTTCCCCATCGACTATATCCACCATAAAGAAATCAACTTTATCTTGATATTTATCATAAAGGCGCTGAATGATTGGGAGCTCTTTTTGACAATCAGGACACCAACTAGCCCAGAATACCACAACCTTTGGTCTAAACTTATACTCTGATAGTTGAACCTGCGAGCCCTCATTGGAGGTCAACAATGCATTCTTGAATGTTGTATTTTTAGTTTTTGAAATATATTGTTTTATCTCCTCTTCTTTTTTTAAGAGAAGCTCTTGTTTTGTTTCTTCTTGATGATGAGATTCTTGGTTTTTATAGTAAAATCCTGCTAAAAATAAAGAAGCTATCACAAGAATAAACATTGCCTCTACAACATGTTTTTTCGACATCATGGATTGTCCTCCACCTCTGAAATTTTAAAACTTTCGATAATAGATAATTCTTCTGGTAAGATTAAAACTCGCTCTTCACCGGCATCTAAAATTGCTAGACGAAAAACTTCGTTATTTAATACTATCTCTACCAACTTTTGCTCAGTCGTGTTATTTCGAAACACCAAACTGTGGCGAGTTTGTGTAAAAGTCTCGAGTGAGATACTAAAATCCTCCATTTCACTCTCTCCTTACTCAAGTGTCCAAAAAAACAAGCTTAAAAATGATACAAATCCAAACATTCTTCTTTCCTCCTTATCTCTTGTTCTTTATGATTAAAGTATACCGCTTTCAAAAACAAAAAAACATGACAAAAATGTCATGTTAGCTCTCCATTTTCTCAAAAGTTTTTAAATCTCTTTCTTTCTCTCCAGAAATGCGCGCTTCTAATACTAGGTCCTCAAAAGCTTGAGCACAAATAATGGCTCTATCGTATAATTGGACAGCTTTTTCCTTATCCTGTTTATGAAATAAGGTACACATAGCTTCTAGCATATCTACGATTGGTTTCTTTTGAAAGTCCTGCGATAAAATCATCAATCTATTCATTGCCTTAACATAAGGCTCAAAAGTAGAGTAGGACTTTTCCATCCATTGAATGGTAAGTGACGAGATAATAACTTGTTTTAGCATATAGTTTGTATCCAAACTAGAAGTATTCGTTACCCTAAGAACTTTATGGGAAAGATTCCAAAACACCTCTCTATCATATACATTTGGCCTAGCTACACATGTTGTGAAGTACAATTTTATGAGAAGCAAATCATTCACCGAATAGTTTTTCCTTATCTTTACTTGTTCAAAATATTCATCAAGTAAAGCATTGCCAAACCCTGCATCTTCACTTACAAAGACATCAAAACTAGCTTGTAAGGCACTAACTGCAATCTGCTCATCCTCAGGTAGACTGTCATAATAGTTTTCGTAAACTCTTTCAAACAACTCTTCCTTAACCTGGATTCTATCATCATCTCCATAAGTTTGAAACTTAATGAGTTTATCCTTTAATATCAAATACTCTGAAGGTAAAATCATATGATCCATATCTACTATATGTGAAATTGGACAACCTAGTTTGTAAGCTATATACTCTACCTTGGATAAACTTGGAGAAGATTGACCTGATTCAATTCGTGCTAGTTGGCGTACTGTTATCTCGCTTTCATCATCACAAAGAGTTTCACGAGTGACATGTTTCATCTCTCGTAACATTCGGATTCTTTTGCCCACTTCCTTCTTGATATCCATCTTAAGATCTCCTGATAATTAGTTACCGAACAATATTATATTTTTTTGTTATATTATACTATTTTTTATTGAACTAAGCAATGCTTAAAATTTTATATTACAAAACTTAACTAGGCTAAACTATCTTTCGCATGCTAAATAGCAGTTGACCTGCTTTACTTTTCTTGTGCCAATCCTTCAAAGTCTTGTCCTAGGATAGGTTGAATTTCTAATTGATTGGCATCTAGTTGGTGGTAAAATGCTGTTGGTAGTGACTCTAGAAATCTTGCATAGTCCAAGCGAGCGATGGATTCGTAGTCTTCTGCTTTGGACCCATCACCAGAAATCGCCACTAGGTCAATCTCCCAAACAAGCTCCTTGCCTGCCAGCTGCTCGGTATAAGGAGCTGGTACAAAGGGTTCCTTTGGCAAAATCGTCTTGACTCCCTGGGCTAGGTGATAGATACCGTGTACCTTGCCTTGGGCGTCTGGGTAAAATTTCACACTGGCAAGGTAGGCATCAGAGCCTTGAACCTTCTTGACCAGCTCTTCAAAACGTGCCAATCCATCCTCAGCCAAAAAGCTCTCGAGGTATTCCTTGTTGAGATAGATAGGGGACAAGAAACCTTGGCAGTATACTAGATGAGCTGTCTTATCGGCTAGATAATGCTTGACCGTTTCTCGGAAATAGGTTTCAAAGCCAAATCCTTCTAGCCCTTCTACTGCCTCACCCAACTTGCTCGATAGGGCTTGGAGGAGAGTCTCTACAATCTCCCAGTCCGCTCTAGTAAGAAAATCTGGAATCACCACTTGATAGCCTTTTCGACTATCCGCATAGTTCACTTTAAAGAGAAATTGCGACTGGCCTACAATCCCACACTCCATGTATTCGAGACGATTGAGGGGCTGACGGAGATAGACGGCATCATAACTATGCGACTCCAAGCCCTCCACCAAGGCTAAGATGGACTTGGCAGTCAAGACCTCCTGTTGTCCTAGAATACTTTCTTTATTTGGGATAAAAAATGTTTTCGCCATAACTGGCCTCCTTTGAAATCGTTTACATACAGTATAACCTATTTCCCTGAAAGATACAGAAACAAACTTTAGATTTTTAGATAAAAAGCATAGAAAAACAGCCCTTGAAGGCTGTTTGCTTTATACTGTAGCGACTTGATCCAAGCTTTCACCGATAGCAGCTAGGCGCTCGATTACTTCTGCTTGTGTCAATTCATTTTCTAAAACATAGCGGTTGCGTGGGTGAACACGACACTCGTGTGAGCATCCACGAAGGTACTTGTCTTCATTTTCTTCTGATGTTAGGATACGACGGTTACAGAAGGGATTGCCACAGTTGATATAGCGTTCACATGGTGTTCCATCAAACCAGTCTTTCCCTACGATGGTTGGGTTAACATGGTTGACATCGACTGCAATACGCTCGTCAAAGACGTACATTTTCCCATCCCAAAGCTCACCTTGAACTTCTGGATCTTTACCGTAGGTTGCGATTCCTCCGTGCAATTGGCCAACATCTTTGTAGCCTTCACGAACCATCCAGCCTGAGAATTTCTCACAGCGAACTCCACCTGTACAGTAAACAACCACGCGCTTGTCCATGAACTTCTCTTTGTTGTCACGAACCCATTGTGGCAACTCACGGAAGTTGCGGATGTCTGGGCGGATAGCCCCACGAAAGTGTCCTAGGTCGTACTCATAATCGTTACGTGTGTCAAGGACAACTGTATCTTCGTCAAGAAGGGCTTCTTTGAACTCTTTTGGAGACAAGTAAGCACCCGTTGTTTCAAGTGGATTAATGTCGTTGTCGAAGTCGTTGTCTTCCAAACCAAGGTGGACAATTTCTTTCTTGTAGCGAACAAACATCTTCTTAAAAGCTTGTTCACTTTCTTCGTCAATCTTGAACCAGAGGTCTTCCATGCCTGGGAGGCTGTGAACGTAGTCCATGTATTTTTGAGTTGTTTCGTAGTCACCTGAAACGGTTCCGTTAATTCCTTCATCAGCGATTAGGATACGGCCCTTAAGGTCGATTGATTTACAGAAAGCCAAGTGGTCTGCAGCAAATTGCTCTGCGTTTTCAATTGGAGTATAAAGGTAGTAAAGTAAGACACGAATATCTTTTGCCATAAGATTTGTTCTCTTTTCTATTCTTAAATTTTCAGAATTTTTCATTCAACTATACTAGTATACCCACTTGGGAAAACGAATGCAATTTATTTGACCGGAAATTAAAAGGAGCTAATTCCAACGGATGTCTACTCCAATTTAAAAAATCCTTGGATGATCCAAGGATTCATTTTTAAACTTTTTTAGCTTTAGCCATATAGAAGAGTTGGAGCAAAATACCAATGATAGCCATACCGATAACGATAAAGAAGGCCATTGTATAATCTCCTTGGTTTGCCTGTGCAAGACGTGCCCCTAACTGAGGACCAGCAATAGCAGCTACACCATAAGCAGTAAACATCCATCCATAGTTTGTCCCTACGTAAGTCACTCCCCAGTTTTCAGCAGTAATTCCTGGGAAGGAACCTAGGAAGCCACCGAATGACAAGGCAACCAGCATAACTCCAAGGATAGCTAAGATGCTTCCTGGGCCTTTGAACAAGGCCGTGAGCAACAAACCTGCAGCAACTGCTCCAAACATAGCAATAACTGTAGGGTAGCGACCAATCTTATCAGAAACTGTACCCCAGAAGATGCGTCCGAATGTATTCGCGATAGATACCAACATAACGAAGAGAGTTGCTTCGCCAACGAGTTTGTATTGGTCAGAGATTGCTGCGGCAGTGCCGATAATCATCATTCCACCAGTAGCGCCAAGAACGTAAATCAACCATAGCAACCAGTAATTTCCATCACGGAGCATTTCTTTGTAGGTCTTACCTTCTGGTTGAGCAACACCACCAGCTGAAGCAACAACAGGAGCTTTTTCCATTACCAATGATGAAGTACAAATAACGATCAACAGAATAATACCTAACACTTTAAATGTTGAGTAAACACCCATTGATGCAATCAAAGCTTTAGCGACTGGACCGATAATGAGTGGGCCCAAGCCAAATCCTGCCGCGGTTAAACCACCAGCTAGTCCTTTTTTATCTGGGAACCACTTAGTTGCAACTGAAGTAGATGCCCCATAAGCAGCACCGATACCAAGCCCTAGGACTACACCATATGTAAGGTAAAGGATTGGCAACGATGTAGCAAATCCAGTAGCAAACATACCTGAACCAAAGAGAATACCACCTAAGAATACAAATTTCTTAGGTCCTACCGAGTCAACTTTAGGACCGAAAATAATCATTCCAACAGGAACCATAGCAAAAGAAATACTAAAGGCCAAAGAAGTCTGGGCTTGAACCCATCCTTGACTGGCATTGGTTTCTAGGAGTGCCTTCTGAAAGACTGACCAGGCGTAACCAGCACCTAGAGAGAGATTCGTTAAAATGGCTGCTGCCAAAATTAACCAACGATTGGGTGTTTTTTTCATATGGATAACCTCATGTAACATTTCTTGTTCCCAAAAGGGATAGCAAACGACTTTTTATCGGATTTTCACTTACTGAGTTTTGCTTGAACGTTTCATAATTTATAAAATGTAAACAAGCTAAAATCAGACATAAATGAAACATTTAAGAAGGACTCCTGTCCACTTCTTAAATCAAAATCCAGTTAAATTTCACAATGTTAAGCGCTTTCATCGTACTCTTATTATAAGCTACTTCATTCTAAAAATCTACTTAATTAAACTAATAGGGGTATTAATCTAATTAATCGATATCCATATTTTATACTAGTATTTCACAAAGTTTTCCATGATTTTTTGCTTTTAGTTCATCTAACAAAAAAATCACTACCTCCCCTAGAGAACTAAGGAAGGCAGTGAGCACATTTTTAGGAATTAGGAATGAATACACGAAATCAGTTTGTCTTATGATTTTTTGCTTTTCAAGAATTCGTCGTATTGTTTTTGCATTTCATCCAATACTTTTTGGTATGCACCTTCAGATTTCAATTTTTCCATCAATTCTGGAATCGCTTTATCTGGGTCTACAGTACCAGTGTTGATAGCTGTATCGAATTGTTGCATTGTGTTAGTGATCGCAGAGATTTCAGATTTTACGCTATCAGTGTTAAAGATGAATCCAAGCGCTGGAGATTCTTTAGCTTCTGCCAATTGTTTCTTAGAATCTTCGATTTGTTGGTCTGTAACGTTTTCGTTGATGTAAAGGATCCAGTTGTTACCTGTGTTCCATCCACCCATGTGAGTGTTTCCTTTGTATCCTTCAAGGACACGAACACGGTTTTCTTTACCTTCAATTTTCTCCCAGTTCTTGCCTTCTGGACCGTAAACAAGTCCGTTCAAGAGTTCTGGGTTAGTGTTCAAGAGGTTCAACACTTCCATTGATTTTTCTTTGTTCTTAGAGTTGTTTGAGATGACAAAGTTAGCAACTTGAGTTGTTTGGTTTTTCTTGATGAAGTTAGTGAATGGTTTGATTTGGATATCTTTGTTAGCAACACGTGAGAGCAAGCTGTTACCGTAGTCAGCTGGTCCTACTGTTTCTTCACGAACGAACCAAGTATCTTGTTGAAGGTCAAATGAAGTGTCGCTTGTTGCTACGTCTTTTGGAATGTATCCTGCTTCGTAGAATTTGTGAAGAGTCTTCAAGTGTTCTTTGAAACGAGGAACGTCGTAACGGTTTACGATCTTAGTAGTATCCCCTTCAAGGTCGATAACGAATGGAAGTCCATTTGGCACTGGGTAGTCAAAGTTATCAGATGGGATAAAGTTCTTCGTAACCGCAAATGGTACTACGTCTGGAGCTTTCTCTTTAATTTGTTTCAAGACTGGTTCAAGTGTTTCGTATGAAGTGACACCTGAAATGTCGATGCCATATTTGGCAAGAAGAGCGCCGTTGAAGGCAAAGTTTTGAGATGATGCAACGTTGGCTGCAACTGGAACAGCGTAGATTTTACCGTTTACAGTGTTCCCTTTGATGTAAGCTGGGTCAAGTGCTTTGTAAAGCTCTGCTCCTTCTTTCTTGTACAATTCTGTCAAGTCAGCGTAAGCACCTTTTTGAGCATTTACAACATAGTTATCTGCAAAAGCGATATCGTAGTTTTCACCTGATGATGTGATAACTGACATTTTCTTACCGTAGTCACCCCATCCAAGGTATTGGATATCCAATTTAGCACCAACTTTTTCTTCGATGATTTTGTTGGCATTTTCTAGCAATTCATCCAAGTTGTCTGGTTTGTCACCAATTTGGTACATTTTAAGAACAGGTTTGTCACCTGAAGCTGAGTCAGCAGCTTTTTTGTTGTTACCTGAAAGGTTTCCACAAGCGGCAAGGCTTGCAGCCAAAGCGACTACGCTAGCAGATGCAAAAGCATATTTTTTCCAGTTTTTCATGATAAAAACTCCTTTTTTATTTTTAAACTTATAAACGATTTAATGAATTGTAACTTCAGTCACTAAGATGAAGTTGGGAAGGGAGAAACGGTGTTTCTCAGCAAGTGCTATTCTTTCACACCACCGATGGTCAAACCTTTTACAAAGTAGCGTTGGAAGAATGGATACAGAATAGCGATTGGAAGGGTTGCAACTACAACCATGGCCATACGACCTGTTTCTTTTGGAAGAGCAACTCCCAGTTGGCCAGATAGACCGACTGCTTTTGCGATGTAGTCCATATTTTGTTGGATTTGCATGAGCAAATATTGCAATGGATACAAGTTATCACTCTTGATGTAAAGAAGGGCGTTGAACCAGTCGTTCCAGAAACCAAGAGCTGTCAAAAGCGTGATGGTTGCGATACCTGGAAGTGACAATGGCAAACAAATCTGGAAGAAGATCCGTGCTTCACTGGCACCATCGATACGAGCGGATTCGAGAATAGCTTCTGGAATGGTCTTCTTGAAGAAGGAACGCATCAAGATGATGTTGAATGGTGAGAGGAGCATTGGAACAATCAGGGCCCAAACCGTATCACCAAGTTGAAGCAAACGAGTCACCACGATATAGCCTGGTACCAAACCAGCATTGAACAACATACTAAGAAGGGCAAAGATCGTAAAGAATCTGCGGTACTTAAAGGTTGTCCGTGAGATGGCGTAGGCATAAGTGGTTGTGATGAAGACGTTGGTCACTGTCCCGACTACTGTTACAAAGACTGAGATAAAGAGCGCTTGGAGGATTTTATCCTTAAACTGAGCTAGGAATTGGAATCCATCTACACCAAATTTCGAAGGGAAAAAGCTATATCCATACTGGAGGATGCTCTTTTCATCTGTCACTGAAATGATGATAACGAAGATAAAGGGCAAGATACAAGAAAGAGCGATCAGACCAGAGATGATACTAAAGAAGATATCTGCTTTCTTACTGAAGGAGTGAATGCCGACATTATCGATTTTTTCTTTTTTAATTTTCTTTTCTGCCATATTCTCCTCCTTTCTAGAACAAAGCTGAGTTTGGATCGACTCGTCTTGCAAGCAAGTTTGATAGGATAACCAGAATCAAACCGACAACGGATTGGTAAAGACCGGCTGCTGAAGCCATACCGATATCTGCTGTCTGAGTCAAACCATTAAAGACATATACATCCAAAACGTTGGTTACATTGTAAAGCTGACCAGCATTGTGCGGGATTTGATAGAAGAGACCAAAGTCTGCACGGAAGATATTTCCGACTGCAAGGATAGTCAAAACTGTCACAAGTGGAGTCAACTGAGGAATGGTTACGTTGCGAATGCGTTGCCACTTGCTAGCCCCGTCCACTGTTGCTGCTTCGTAGTAGGTTGGATCAATTCCCATGATCGTCGCATAGTACATGACACTGCTATATCCAAAGCCTTTCCAAATACCTAGGAAAAGGAGAAGGTATGGCCAAATGCCTAAGTCAGCGTAGAAGTTGACTTCCTTCATGCCAAGGGATGTTAGGAAATGGTTGAAGACCCCTTTGTCAATGTTTAGGAAGGCATCTGTAAAGAAACTGATGATAACCCATGACAAGAAGTAAGGGAACAACATAGACGTTTGGAAAATCTTAACCATTCTCTTAGAGCGAAGCTCGCTGAGGATAATGGCAATCCCTACTGATACAATCAAACCGATAAAGATAAAGCCGAGATTGTAGAGAACGGTATTTCGAGTGATGATAAAGGCATCTTTTGAACTAAACAAGAATCTGAAATTATCTAACCCGACCCATTTACTATTCACAATACTATCTATGAAACCATTACTGGTCATATGGTAGTCTTTAAAGGCGACCACATTCCCAAATACTGGAATGTAAAAGAATAGAATCAACCAGAGTGCCCCTGGTAAAACCATCAAGAGAAAGATCCAGTTATCTCTCAAGGTCTTTGAAAACTTTTTCATAATTTCCTCCCTTTTTATTCCTAAAAACTGATTTCATCGAATTTTTAGGTTTGATAACGATTACATAATTAGTATACCCTTATTTTAAGAATAGTTTAAACTACTAATTATAGAAAAAACTCCACAAATTATTTTATGTGGAGAAGTTTTTTATAATAAGAAGGATGTTTCACGAGAAACGCTTTGCATGCGATAAGTGTATTTCCTCTTCACTAATTGAAAACTTGTTTCAATATTGGGTGATGAAACTCGACAAAATGAACCTGAGCATTTATGATAGCCCCTGATTCGTTTTTCTCAATCTCCGGTCTTCCTTCTGTATGTAAAAGAGCGGGATTACCATCCTTGTAGCCAAAGAGAATCACCTCTGTCTCTGCTTCATTCACATAGCAAGCTAGGATATCAAACCTCCCAGAACCAGAACCAGCAATATAGCCATACCATTTAAAAGTATAATTCACCCCGTCTACTTGTCCAAATTGCATTATCTGGTCTGGCACTGCTAGTCCATAGTAGTGACCATATGTTGCTAAGTTAGTTGACTTAAATCTTTCACCTTTACTATCCGAATAGGATTCCATGGCTGTTTTTATCTTGTCTATTAAAGAACTATTATCTGTATCTGGCTCGCTCTCTGTAGTTACACTTATTTTTAATAGAAATTCCTTAAAACGTTGCGCTAAGTCTGTATTCTCAGTCTCTTCAAAATTTACAGTAGGGATAGTTTCCAGTGTCTTATCGGTATGCAAGACCTGTGCTTGCCCATCCTTCAGTGTAAATAGGTAGAAATGTTTGTCCTGATTGTCATAGTAGGCATCCAAAACCAAGTAATCATAGGCATTGTCACTCGATACTCCAAAAACATTCCATTTGACACTTTTCTGAGAGACTGTTGTAGTTTCTAATTTTTTGATTAGTTCATTTTTTTCATCAAAGTTTGCATGCTCTAATCTATGATAGGACTGCCCCATAGAAGAAGCCCAGCTTGCAAACTCTTCCTCCCACTTTTCGGTATTGTATTGGATTAGCTTCTGAAAATCTGAGTAGTTCTTCATAATCAAGGCTTGATCAGTCGGATTAGATAACTGGAGTTCTTCCATGGCTGCAACTGTGGCAGACATAAGTGACTGAACAGTTGTATCCTTGGATTCTTTTTCGTGCGAAAGAGCCTTTTGATAGGAATCTGCTAAATAGTGAAAATAGTTGGTTGTTTCCTTGGTTTGTTGCTCCCTTGATATTGACGGACTAGTTGCTCCATCCTCTGTCGTTTTATGACAGGCAGATAAGACTAGCATGCTAGCACCTAGGACCAGTAGTAACTTTTTCATGGCCATACCTCCAAACCATCTTTCTACCTTCATTATACTCCTTCCCTATCTCCAAATCAAAAAACATCTCCATGTATTTAAACGGAGATGTTTAATTGTTTGTGATAAATGCCTAGCCTATGTCGTATAAATGGTCGAAGCTGTCGCAATGGTATGCCACTGATTGGCTGTAGTTGCTGCGAAGTCCTTGTCTCCATAAAAATCATTAAACGGAAGGATTTCGACTTCTAATTCTTCGATGCGGGAAATCTGATTTGCCAGATAAGCCTCTATGCGACTCTCTGCGCGCTTGATTCGTTGCAAGAGTCCGCCCATACGGATATCGACCGTATCCAAACCAAAGACCTTGTTTTCTTTCAGCCATTGACGACTAAAGAGGGCATGGAAGTGTTCAATCTCGCTTCTGAGTTTTGGTAATTCTTGCATGGCGATTTGCTGTAAGCTGACTTTGTCACCGGCTTTATAAGCTTCACGGATGCGTCGTCCCACATCCACTTTGCTACTTAAAATCTGGTTCAACTGGGCCTGAGTTTCAAAGAGATAAGCATAGTTTCCAGCTTTTTCTTTGATTTCAGCAAGAGTCTCAGCTGCTTGGGCAAAGTGAGGTTTGTCCTGTTCAGGTGTCATGTGCTGATCCAGAATTGGGCAGAGAACATCCTGATAAAAGACATAGCGGTTGGGATTGATGCCACTGAGATTGCCTGGCAGGTCTGGCAAGAGGTTGGCAAGGTCAATCTGCATAAATTCCTCAACTGATAGACCTGTATTGGTCTTGAAGTGAGCAGACAAACTATCTAAGTCATTGCGGTAGCTGAGTTCTGCCCAGATTTGCAAGCTTGGCAGGATAGAAAACTGGGCAGTTTCCCCACCATTATCCCCCCAACCCGTTACAATCACTTCTTTGATTTGATTGGCACGACAGGCTTTGTTGGCCTCCATAGCGATGAGATGGCTGAAATGGTTGTTGGGTGTGAACCCAATCCACTTCCAAGCCCCACCTGCAAAGGCAATATCTTGGCTAATCTTGTGGTGATTGCGGAAATTGCGATTGTACTTTTCTTCGCTATCCTGGTAATAATCCCAATAAACCAAGGTTACACGATCTTTGAGACGGTCTAGGTAGACACGAGTTTCCTCAGGAATCTCCACGTCACGGTCGTACTGGCCATCTGCTGACATGAGCTTAAAGAACATATCACTCCACATCTGGCAGTGGAAACCATACTTGTCAGCAATATCCAGCACGCGCTCCAAGTGTTGGCACATAAGGAGACTACGATCTACAACGCCGTTCAAGATAAGGTAGCGTCCCAAACCAACCAAGTGAGCCTCGTCCATCCCGATATTGACCTTGCGTGTCTGCAGTTTAGACAGAGTGGCAAACATGCCATCAATCAGGTCATACACCTTTTCTTCTCCGATGAGGAGAATATCCTCCACATCACGAAGTTCCTGCACTTCTTTGACACCCCATTTGACGAAGGCTGACAAGTGGGCCAAGGTCTGGATGCATGGGACAAAGGTCATGTCAAACTGCTGGGTGTAGGCTTCAATTTCCTGTAACTCTTCAGCTGAATAAGCCCCGCGGTAATAACCAAAGTAAGGTTGCCCTTCAATCTGGTAGGTGTCTTCCATGTAAAGCTCACAGGTTGAGTAGCCGATGAGAGCCAAGACCTCAATCATCTGCTTGGCAGAAGCCACATTCAGCACCGCATTTCGGGAACAGTCTGCCATGTAGGCCAAATCTTCATAAGCCGCCTGTTCCTCAATCTCTACTTTGTCACCTTCTACTAGAGCTGTTGCTAGCACTGACAAGGCGCGGTAGAGTTGATGAGGTTTGCGATAGGTTAGGTGATAGTGTCCACTCCCACCCTTGATAGAGATAGAGGCTTGGTCAGACTGAGCGACTGCAACTTCCACATCTGGTAAAGAGATCTGCTTTGTCAGCAAGTCGATTGCCTGAGTTTGTTTGGGACTAAGTCCTGTAAATATTACCATTGGTTTTCCTCCTGTAGCCAGTTGACAAGGGCACCGTAGAGATTGGCATCTGCGTGATAGGTGCAGGCCTGGATGACAGGTGCGACCGTGTATTCTTCGTAGGTATCGACAAAGTTATCAACAGCCTTCTTGACACCTTGGATAAAGTCTGGGTTCTGACTGATGGAGCCACCTAGGCTAATGACATCTGGATCGATGAGATACTGAATATTGAGCAGACCTTGCGCCAGATTGCGGTTCATGCGTTCAATAGCTTCTTGGCAAAGGGCATTTCCTGTTGCAGCTTCTTGGTAAATCTTGCGACCGTCCCAGTCAGTTTGACCAGATTTTTCAATCACGTAGCGCACCATATTTCCAGTTGACGCTAGTTGCGACCAGTTATTGAGTTTTTCAGCAGGTGCAATAGTTGTCATGTAGCCAAATTCTCCTCCCAAGCCGTGACGACCTCGGTGAAGCTTACCATTGATAATCATGGCACCGCCAATTCCTGTCCCAATCACGACACAGGCTGCATTTTCAATTTCTGGGTGAGCCAACAGTTCACTAAGTCCAACACAGTTGGCATCATTTTCTAGATGGACAGGTAGTTGATGATTAGCAAGGGCCTCATACCAAGAAAAGCCATGGATGTAAGGTACGGCACTGATTCCCTCAATCACACCTGTTTCTTGATTGACCGCGCCTGGAACACTCATAGCAATGCCCTTATAATCTTGCTCTGACAAGCGTTGGTCTAGCCAAGCTAGTAGATCCTCCAAACTTTCTGGCGTCGGAGTACTTGTCTTATCTAGTATCTTTCCATCAGGAGTCAGACTGGCAAACTTAATCCCAGTCCCTCCGATATCAATGGTTGCAATGATCATTGTTCTTCCCATAAAAAGGGGCGAATCAGTAGTTAGTCCTTACTCATTCGCCCCTCCTTTCTATCTCATAGTATTAGTTATCAAACACTTTAAAACTGTTAAATGTCTTCTTTTTTGATCAATTCTGTGCGAATTTCTTGTGGCGCTAATAGTCCTGAATGAACTGGATATGGTCGCTCAAGCAAGTCCAAAATGGTTTGTTGGTGTTCTGATATACGCACATTTTCTTGACTCATATTGTAGTAACGAAGTACATATCCTTCTTCATTTTCAGCAACTTTAAAGGCTGTCGGGCAGACTTGTGGTAAGCTGAGCGCCGCATGGCTCAAGAGGCTACCAGTCGCTGCCACACTTCCTTCTTGTTTAGCAAACTGAAGACTAGTGAATGGTGTTTGGAAGGCTTTGGCACGACGGAAAGCTGAGAAGCGTTCCCCTGCTTGGTGGCATTCAAGCGCAAACTCGACTTCAAACTCACGCAAGCACTGAGCTTCTGGTGTTGGGAAGTAACCCCAGTCACCTAACTCACCTGAGGCACGAAGAATAGTCACGGCAATGGTATCGTCTCCAAGGATTTCATACTCGTGCAATCCTTTATTTGCCACCGTCACTCCTTTTTCATCATCATAAAGGCTGACAAAGGCTTGTTGGTGTTGAGGATTTTCAGGATTTTCCCATGACGCTGCTGGTTTATTTGGTCGTGTCACCACCTCATAGATGCTTTCAGAATCATTGCTTGGACGCGTATTATGAGTCTTGACCAAGAGACGGATACGGTGGTCCTTAGCGGTGTTGGTAAAGCGAGTCTTAAAGCGGATCTGTGGATTGTCAACAAAGACGGTCATCTCTGTTTCAAGAAGAATGCTTGTCAGTTCATCTGAACGTCCAGCCTCACGCGTCATAAACTCGATAATGCCTCTTTGTTCTGCATCTAGTTTTTCGTCTGCACTTACTGGAATTGTCAATTCATGCTTGAGCAAGATCTTGGCAAAACGAGCTGTATTTTCCAAGACTTCACAGTCTTTGAGTTCTGCGTAGATAGGCTCTGTTCCTTTTGGTTGGAAATAGATGTACTCATTTCCAATGTCACCACGGTCTTCAAAGCGAACAACATCCTCATACGCTTCATGAGTTGTCTTGTCGTAGACTGTGATATTCTCATCCACACTGACCGTTACAAATGGCGTATCAATCACTCCATTTTGATAAATACCGTCACGGTGTTCTTGTTCTCCTTCGAGCAATTGGAAGGTTGTCCAAGAAAGTGGTGCCAGATGAACAGGTACTGTCACGCGCACTTGTCGAGCGATACGAGCCTGGCGGAACTTGTCTTTTGGCAAATCATACTCAAAGTTGGCTCCCAGATCTTCGATTTTCGCTTCTACAGCATGTCCTTCCAAGTCTTCGACACGGTAGCATGGCAAGGTCAAGGCTGCCATCTTCTTATAGCCTTCTGTTGGGTGCAATTCTTTGAAATCACAAGTCGCCACATCAATCACTGTGCTGACAGTGTCAACCTTGTCATGCAATCCTGTGTTGATGACGGTAAAGAGATGGTCGCTTTGGGCTTCGTGGGTTGCAATTTTGCCCTTCCACTCGTTGAGAAGATTGGTCTTAACAAAGTTTCCGACTTGGTTGACCTTGGCAAAACGCGTTTCCATCTCACGGTGAACCTCGTCCACGCTACAGCCACAGATACTGTCATGTGGCGCATTTTGTAGAAGGACTTTCCAAGCATAGGTCAACTGGTCCTTGTGGTTGTGGCCGCCAGTGACGACGGTCAATGGTTCCACCACTTGTTCTAGGAGGTTGCTATTTTCTTGGAAAGCTTGTTTGAGGTAAATGCGTGATGAAGAAGTGTTGGCAAGTGTGTACCAGCCATCTGTTTCCTGACTTGTCAACTCACCTGTAACCGTTGATAACTGCTCTGGTAGAGCACTTTCTACTGCATGAACATAGTCATCAAAGGAACTATGAACAAAAGTCACATCTGGGAAGAGTTCATTTGCCACACGAATGGCTTCGCTCAGATTTCGCTGTACAGGCTGGTGGTCACATCCGTTCATCATCAACCATTGGTTGGTCGAAGCATAGTCACGCACGTCTGACAATTTCTGTTTCCAGAAGGTCAAGGCCTCGTCTTTATCAACTGGGATTTCATTCCCGTTACTGTACCAGTTGGCAAAGAGAATACCGAGGACACGACTTCCGTCCGCACCCTGCCAGTACATTTCTGAAAACTGGGATGTAAACTGCTCATCTTCGAGGACTTGGTTGTCAAATCCAATCGGCTTCACACCACGACCAAAGGCTGCCACGTGAATGCCTGATTTTTGAAGGATTTGAGGCGCTTGTCCCATATTTCCAAAGGTATCTGGGAAGTAACCAATCTGAGTGGATTTGCCCCATTTTGCACATTCAGCTTGACCAATCAAGGTATTGCGAACGTTGGCTTCACTTGAAATCAAGTAGTCATCCTGCAAGATGTAAAAGGGACCAATTTTGAGTTTGCCTTCGTCAATGTAACCTTGGACTTTGTCGCGATTTTCAGGACGAATTTCCAAGTAGTCATCAAGGACAATGGTTTGTCCATCCAAGTGGAAACTCTTGAACTCAGGGTCATTTTCAAAAAGGTCAAAAAGATTATCAAATAATTCCACCAACTGCATACGGTGGCTTTCAAAAGGTAAGTACCACTCACGGTCCCAGTGACTATGTGAGATAATATGTACAACAACATTTTCCATGAAGTAAAACCTCATTCTAAATTAAATTTTAACGTTTTAAATGTAAAAGTGTGATTCTGACACGAATCAGTGAAGCTAAAGCGCGCTCCTTAACGGATATCCAAGTAATCCAAGACCAATTCACAGAACATCATGTTGGCCCAGGAGAACCATTCACGAGAGTAGAGAGTTGGGTCATCCACGTGGAAGCTTTCGTGCATAACACCTGTTTCACCATCGCAGGCAACCAGCTGATCCAGCAAGAATTTTTTCTCTGCCTTATCACTTGTTGTCAATCCTTGGATAGATAGGGCAATCGGCCAGATATAGCGATAAAAGGTATGAGAACTTCCGAGACCGCTAGCATATTCTCCTTGGTAAAAGTATGGATTTTCAGGGCTCAGAATGGTGCGACGAGTTGCTTGATACACTTCATCGTTGACATCGCAGTAGCCCAGATAAGGCGCCGCCAGCAGACTCGGTACGTTTGGATCATCCATGATGCTAGCATTCCCTAAGCCATCCACTTCAAAGGCGTAAATCTTTTCGCCCTTGCTGTTGGTGGTGTAGGCGTAGTTTTCGATACCTTCTTGGATTTCAGCTTGCAGGCGTTTAGCGTCTGCCACGATGTTTTGGCTATCAGCTAGGTCTAATGTAGCAAAGATTTCTTGCACATACCCCAAGACGACTACGGCAAACATATTGGACGGAATCAAATAGCTATACTGGCAGCAGTCATCACTCGGACGAAAGGCTGACCAAGTCATGCCTGTCACTGCAAAATCAGGTCCAAAGCCATCATTTACCAATGTATCTTCTTTTCGATCTGTATCGCGGACAAAACGATAAGGTGAGTTCTTGTGGTCTTGTTCCACTGTCCATAGATGAAGAATTTCCTTGGTCGCTGCGACAAAAGTCTCATCAAACTGACTAGTCTCGCCAGTCTCTTTCCAAAGGAGATAAGCCAACTGCAAAGGATAGCAAAGCGAGTCCACCTCATACTTGCGTTCCCAAATCCAGCCGTTAAGGTCGGTATGGTCAGTCTCATGGTGACCCTTCCAGTTTTCCTCAATGTTAAAAGAGTTGGCATAAGGATCCTTCAGGATCAAGATCATCTGACGCTTGACCAAACCAGCAATGGTTTGACGCAGGAGGGTGTCTCTTTTAGCCACATGAAGATAGGGTCTGAGTTGGGCAGTCGAATCCCGAAGCCACATGGCAGGAATATCCCCAGTCAATACAAAAGTTGAGCCATCTTCTAGAATCTCAACCGTATTGTCCAAGGTGTCGGTGTAGCAACGCTCAAAGACATCCACCCACTCCGGATGGTCCTTAGCTCGCTCCGCTACTTCGTCCAGCCACTCTCTAACAATTTCTTTCGAATAAATCATCGTGCAATTTCCTCTTTCAAACAAGTTTCATGTTCAGTATATAGTTTTTGAGACAGAAAATACATACACAAATGATAGTCATTTCTCTACAAAATTGCTTTCTTTTACGCTCTATTTCTACAGCCCCCATTTTTCTGATATAATGTAGAAAAACAGCTAAAGGAAATACTATGAAACCACTACTTGAAACCATCGATACCCGCTTTGGGACTGCTAGCAAGCATGCCTTTTCTCGGGGAAATACCCTGCCTTACACGGGCGTCCCTTTTGGGATGAATTATTTTGTGCCCCAGACCAGCAATCAGGAGGGAGCTTGGTTCTTCGATCCGCATCTGCCCATTTTTCAGGGGATTCGATTGACCCATCAACCAAGTCCTTGGATTGGCGACTATTCTTGGCTACTCCTAACACCTGTCACAGGCCAGCTTGGGGGAGACAGTCTCTTTCACCGCCAGTCCTCTTATGATATCGAAAAAGCCTCTTTCCAACCTCATTATCTGAAGATTTTCTCCCTGCGCTATCAGATTGAAGCCCAACTGACACCAACTTGCTACGGCGCTTCTATTCGCCTAGAGCAAAAGCAAGGCAAAGCCCTCTCCCTCTACCTTCACGTGGCAGATGACTTGACAGTCAAGCAAGTAGATAAGCGGACTCTGGCCCTAAGACAAGAAGGTAAAACAGAGACCAATAAAAATCCGCTGATACTGTTCACTGCCCTACAAATGAATACAGATATTCTTGCAGTCAGCCAAGAAAGCGGAGACTGGCGGATTGACTTCGCAGATAGTCACGCTGAAATCCAGCTAGCAACTTCTTTCATCTCACCTTCTCAAGCTCTGCTTAATCTACCTCAAAAGGACTTTGATAGCTGTAAAGCAAGTGCGAAAGCAGATTGGGAAGACCTCCTCCATCGTTTTGATGTGCTAGAAACAGGAGAGGCTGACAGAGCCTTCTTTGATCACTGCCTCTACAGGTTCTTTCTCTTTCCGCAGACTTTTTATGAGATTGATGAATCAGGGCAAGCCATCCACATGGATCTGGCTACTGGTACTGTCAAGCCCGGCGTCCTCTTTAGCAACAATGGCTTCTGGGATACCTTCCGCACCACCTTCCCCCTCTTTGCCCTGATCATACCGGAACACTATCACCGCTTTTTAGAAGGTTTCCTCAATAGCTACCGCGATACTGGTTTCCTTCCAAAATGGCTGGCTCCAGATGAACGTGGCATGATGCCTGGTACTCTGCTAGATGGCATTATCGCAGACAGCGCCTGCAAGGACATGGCCCCCGACCTAGAAGAAGAACTCTTCCAAGCCATGCTTGAAACAGCCAGCAAGCCCGACCCTCTCGGCATCAATGGTCGCCACGGGCTAGCCCAATACCAAGAGTTAGGTTACCTCTCTACCGACCACCACGAAAGCGTCAGCCATACCCTAGACTACGCCTATAGCGATTTTTGTATCGCCAGTTGCGCCGAAAAGCTTGGTCAGAATGACATCGCTGAGACTTATTGGACTGCTTCACAAAATTACCGCAATCTATTTGACGCTGAGACAGGCTACATGAGAGCACGAGACAATCAAGGCAACTTCCGCCCTGACTTCTCTCCTTATAGTTGGGGACGCGACTATGCCGAATGTTCAGCCATTCAAGCTACTTTAGGCGTCCTCCACGACATCCCAGGTTTGCGTCAACTGATAGGTGGAAAAGAAACCTTTAGCCGCCAACTTTTGAAAGCCTGTCAGGAGGCTCCTCTCTTTGAAACGACTGGCTATGGTTACGAGATTCATGAAATGAGCGAGATGGCTACAGCTCCTTTTGGGCAAATCGCTATTTCCAACCAACCTAGTTTCCACATCCCTTATCTCTTCCTTTACAGTAACTATCCTGAATACACTAGCCTTCTCATCAAGACGATACGTCAGAAAGCCTTTCACCCAAGTTGGCAAGCCTATCCTGGCGATGAGGATAATGGCAGTCTCTCTGCTTGGTACATCTGGTCGGCTCTTGGATTCTACCCGACCTGTCCAGGAAAACCAAGCTACGACCTAGGAATTCCCCTCTTTGATCACCTCCGTGTCTACCTAGCTAAGGAAAATAAATGGCTAGATATCCATGCTGAGCAAAACTACAGTCATTTTAACTTTGTCAAAGAGTGTCGATTGGACAAGACCCCTGTATCTAGCATCCAACACCAAGACCTCTTGAAAGCTGAGCAACTGACCTTCACCCTCAGCTGGCTACCAAATCACTCATAACCAAAAGAACCTTTGCATGGTGCAAAGGTTCTTTTGGTTATGAAACTTGGACTTGAAGCTGATCCACAAGCTGACCACCCACCGTTAGGTTCAGATAGAAATCCAAGGTTTTATCTCCTGCAAAATACAAGGTTGGAAGCGTCAGCCTTTTTTCAGTCTCGCCAGCTTGAAACTCAAGAACTTGAATCTCATCCTGATAAGCGACACCATGCACACCCGTCCCTGGTTGAATCGAAATCTTAGCTTCTAAAGGACCACTAGATTCTCCGCGCTTAACTGTAAAATGGGCATTTTCTCCCTTGGTCACAGCTAGACTTTTTTCTGAAAACTCTAGTTGCTGAACGACTTCTTTTTTTGAGAGTTTAGGAGTTTTATAGAGTGAAATTTTGGTTAGCAATGGCAAAGCCTGTGATTCTGTAATGACTACACGTATCTTCTGCGCCTCGACGACCGATCCTCGTAAGAGACGTTTGTAGCCAACAGTATAACCAGATCCAAACTCCTGCCAGACATCATCCAACTCTACCTGAACATGGAAAGCAGCGATGCGTTGCCCTAGCTTCAAATCTTCCCTCAACTCGATCACATCAAAAGTTTTAGGTGCCCCTAAATCAATCTCTAACTGAATTGGCAAATCTGCATCGCTTGCCCAAGAACTAGTCTCTAGTCCATCTGTCAGATGATGGCAAGCAAAGTCTGGTGATAGAGCAGGGCCAGATATCTTGGCTCCCAGAGCTAAATCTTCCCTATAGAGTGTGTCACGGTAGGCAGCAAATTCATACAGTCGCTGGATATCCTTTTCGTCAAAAAGTCCATCTTGGTTCGGTGGGATATTAAGCAAGAGTGGAGTTCCCCGCCCTACCGAGTGAAAGTAGATTTCGGCCAACTCCTCGAGAGACTTAGGATCCTGATCCTCATGGTAAAACCAGCCCGGGCGAAGGGAAACATCTGCCTCACCGATTGAAAACAGCGCTCCCGAGGGGTCTCCATGCTGTAGATAATCTAATTCCGCTTCTGTTCCTAACTGGTCTGGCTTGACTTTTTGCCATAGTGGATCTCCTGCATAGCCTCGTTCATTTCCAATCCAGCGAATACTAGTTCCCTCAGTTGAGAAAATCAAACAATCGCCCTGCAAGTCACGAATGGTTTCAAACCAAGTCTCAAACTCATAGTTGACCTGCTGGGTCCCTTCGCCTCGAGCACCATCCATCCACACCTCAGCGAACTTCCCAGCATTGCCATAAGCAGGATTTGATAAGATTTCCTTCAACTGAGCCAGATAATAGGCATTGTAGTCCCCTTCTCGGTCCACGTGATAGAGGGGACTGTGGGCATCCCAAGGAGACAAATACACTCCCAAATCCATGCCAAACTCAGTCGCAGCTTTGGAAACCTCAAGGAGCAAGTCCCCCTTTCCATCCCTCCAAGGGCTAGCCTTGACCGAATAATCTGTATGTGCTGTAGGGTAGAGGACAAAACCATCGTGGTGCTTCACCACCAAAATCAGCTTTTTAAAACCCGTTTCTTTGAGCACCCGAACCCATTCACGCGCATCCAACTTGGTCGGGTTAAAGCGTTCAGGCTCCTCCTGACCTGTTCCCCATTCCTGGTCATAAAAGGTATTGCGACCAAAATGGATAAAGGCAGCTAGTTCATCCTCTAAATAAGCTAGCTGTGACTGACTTGGTAATGGTCCATGTGGTTTTATTTTCGTCATCATCTCGTATCTCTTTCTCTTGTTCACAAAGTTATCCACAACTTGTGGATAAGAAAACATGCCTAAAAACTAGTTTTTCTAGACTCCAGCTCTTTGACTTTGAACCTATCACCTTCAGCAAACTCTGCTCAAATCCCCACTGCACTAGGATTTCTACTAGAAAGCTGGCCAGTTACTAGTGGTTGGGGAAATTTTCAAGAACCCTCTTGGATATTAGCTGAATGTCCTGCTTTCCCTAGACTTATCCACAACTTGTGAATAAACCCTTCTTCCTAGTTGTTACCTCGTTGACTATAACAAAAAATCGAGGTACCGTCAATAAAACAAGGCTGTCTCCCTAAATACTCAGAAAAGATTCTATAATTTGTACAATATACATTTTATGCCATTCGAAAGAAAGGCTTTCAGATAGATTTCATATAATTTTCTAAATGACTTTCAATCACTGCTCCTCTCAATTCCTCGTCAGAACTGAATTAAAATCTGGACATTTCTTCTTAAAATGTGAAATTTAGCATAATTTTTTCAAAAAATATTATATTCTTTTTAGTAGAAGTTTATACATTTATTTCCTCTAATTCCTTTTGCCATCGTATAATAACATAAAATACTACTAAAACCTTGTTTTGTCCGAATTTTTAATCATTTTTTACTATTGACACGCCTCTGAGAATATGATATAACGTAAATGTAAGCGGTACCAAAAAGGTGCCACCGTTAAAAATTTTTAAGGAGGAAAACACATGTCTTCACATCCAATTCAGGTATTCTCAGAAATTGGGAAACTGAAAAAAGTTATGTTGCACCGTCCAGGCAAAGAGTTGGAAAACTTGTTGCCGGACTATCTCGAAAGGCTTCTTTTTGATGACATTCCATTCTTGGAAGATGCTCAAAAAGAACATGACGCATTTGCTCAAGCTCTTCGTGATGAAGGAATTGAGGTCCTTTACCTAGAGCAATTGGCTGCTGAATCATTGACTTCCCCAGAAATCCGCGATCAATTTATCGAGGAATATTTAGACGAAGCCAACATCCGTGGTCGTCAAACCAAGGCGGCTATTCGTGAATTGCTTCACGGTATCAAGGACAACCAAGAATTGATTGAAAAAACTATGGCAGGGGTTCAAAAAGTTGAATTGCCGGAAATTCCTGAAGAAGCAAAAGGCTTAACTGACTTGGTTGAGTCAGACTATCCATTTGCTATCGACCCAATGCCAAACCTTTACTTCACACGCGATCCATTTGCAACCATTGGTAATGCCGTATCACTTAACCACATGTTTGCCGACACTCGTAACCGTGAAACACTTTACGGTAAGTACATTTTCAAATACCATCCAATCTATGGTGGAAAAGTAGAATTAGTCTACAACCGTGAAGAAGACACACGTATCGAAGGTGGAGATGAGCTCGTTCTTTCTAAAGATGTTCTCGCAGTAGGTATTTCTCAACGTACAGATGCAGCTTCGATTGAAAAACTCTTGGTGAACATCTTCAAGAAAAATGTTGGCTTCAAGAAAGTATTGGCATTTGAATTTGCTAACAACCGTAAATTCATGCACTTGGATACTGTCTTCACCATGGTTGACTATGACAAGTTCACAATTCACCCAGAAATCGAAGGCGATCTTCGTGTGTACTCTGTCACTTATGAAGATGAAAAACTCAAGATTGTTGAAGAAAAAGGTGACTTAGCTGAACTTCTTGCGAAGAACCTCGGCGTAGAAAAAGTTCATTTGATCCGTTGCGGTGGTGGCAATATCGTAGCAGCTGCGCGTGAACAATGGAATGACGGCTCCAACACTTTGACCATCGCACCTGGTGTAGTCGTCGTTTATGCCCGCAATACCATTACCAATAAGATCCTAGAAGAATACGGGCTTCGCTTGATTAAGATTCGCGGAAGCGAATTGGTTCGGGGCCGTGGTGGACCTCGTTGTATGTCTATGCCATTTGAACGTGAAGAATTATAATCGCTGTTCAGTATTTGTCAATAAAAAATGTAAAAAATAGAAAGAGGAAATAATAGAATGACACATTCAGTATTCCAAGGACGTAGCTTCTTAGCAGAAAAAGACTTTACTCGCGCAGAGTTAGAATACCTTATCGGTCTTTCAGCTCACTTGAAGGATTTGAAAAAACGCAATATCCAACACCACTACCTTGCTGGTAAAAATATCGCCCTCCTGTTTGAAAAAACTTCTACTCGTACACGTGCAGCCTTTACAACTGCAGCTATTGACCTTGGTGCTCATCCAGAATACCTCGGAGCAAATGACATTCAGTTAGGTAAAAAAGAATCTACTGAAGATACTGCAAAAGTTTTGGGTCGTATGTTTGACGGGATTGAATTCCGTGGTTTCAGCCAACGTATGGTTGAAGAACTGGCAGAATTCTCAGGTGTCCCAGTATGGAATGGTCTAACTGACGAATGGCACCCAACTCAAATGCTCGCTGACTACTTGACTGTTCAAGAAAACTTTGGTCGTTTGGAAGGCTTGACATTGGTTTACTGTGGTGATGGACGTAACAACGTTGCCAACAGCTTGCTCGTAACAGGTGCTATCCTTGGTGTTAACGTTCACATCTTCTCACCAAAAGAACTCTTCCCAGAAAAAGAAATCGTTGAATTGGCTGAAGGCTTTGCTAAAGAAAGTGGCGCACATGTTCTCATCACTGAAGATGCTGACGAAGCTGTCAAAGGTGCCGATGTACTTTACACAGACGTTTGGGTATCTATGGGTGAAGAAGACAAATTCGCAGAACGCGTTGCACTTTTGAAACCTTACCAAGTTAACATGGAATTGGTGAAGAAAGCTGGCAACGAAAACTTGATCTTCTTGCACTGTTTACCAGCATTCCACGACACTCACACTGTTTACGGTAAAGATGTTGCTGAAAAATTTGGCGTAGAAGAAATGGAAGTAACAGACGAAGTCTTCCGCAGCAAGTATGCTCGTCACTTTGACCAAGCAGAAAACCGTATGCACACTATCAAAGCTGTTATGGCTGCTACTCTTGGCAATCTCTACATTCCTAAAGTATAAAACTTACTCGTATACACAACACAGGGGTTGAGACGAAAGCTATGATAGCTTATCAGTTCTAGCGAAAGAAAGCAAGGATTCTTTTTGACAAATTTGCCACCTTACTCTTGTCATCTTCCTACTTCCGAGTCTCATTCTGATAAACGTCGGCTGTGCGTTCAACCCCTTTTATTAGTAGTAATGACTAATTTGTCCTTTGAAAAGACGCTACCTCCACTTCATATTTTATCATCATACCTGCCTGTAGCTCTTGGAGTTCTGTCAGGTTTACCATATTAAAGAAAGGAGAGCTCATGTCTCATAGAAAAATCGTCGTTGCTTTAGGCGGAAATGCCATCCTCTCCACTGACCCATCTGCCCAAGCTCAACAAGCTGCTCTAGTAGAAACAGCTCGTCATCTGGTCAAGTTGATTCAAAACGGAGATGAACTGATCATCACTCACGGAAATGGTCCTCAGGTGGGTAATCTCTTGCTTCAACACTTGATGGCAGATTCGGAAAAAAATCCTGCCTTCCCCCTTGATTCTTTGGTTGCCATGACCGAGGGTAGTATCGGTTTTTGGCTACAATGTGCTCTTGATAACGCATTGCTCGATGTAGGACTTGATAAAAATGTCGCTTCTGTTGTTACCCAAGTTATAGTAGACAAAGCGGATCCTGCCTTTATCAATCCTACCAAACCAATCGGTCCATTCTACTCAGAAGAGGATGCTAAAGCTGAGAGCGAAAAAACAGGAGCAACCTTCAAAGAAGATGCTGGTCGTGGCTGGCGTAAAGTAGTAGCTTCACCAAAACCAATCGACATCAAAGAAATCAACAGCATCCGCACCTTGCTTGATAATGGTCAAGTTGTCATCGCAGCAGGTGGAGGAGGTATCCCTGTTGTCAAAAATGAAAACGGTTACTTAAGTGGAGTCGAAGCCGTTATCGATAAAGACTTTGCGTCTCAACGACTAGCAGAACTCGTCGAAGCTGACCTCTTTATCGTCCTTACTGGCGTAGACTATGTTTATGTCAACTACAATAAACCAGACCAGGAAAAACTGGAACACGTTACCGTTAGCCAACTAAAAGAATACATCAAACAAGGACAATTCGCACCAGGTAGCATGCTACCAAAAGTCGAAGCTGCTATCGATTTTGTAACCAACCGCCCAGAAGGCAAGGCTGTTATCACTTCCCTCAGCAATCTAGGCGCCTTGATCGAGTCCGAAAGCGGAACAATTATTGTTAAAGACTAGCCATTTTAACCCAAGTACAAGCTCTAACTAGGAGTACTCAGGTAAACCAACATCATTCGTTTTTATACTTTGTGGCATAGTTTAGGAGGAAAAACAAATGAGTGAAAAAACAAAAAAAAGGTTCCAAATGCCTTCATCTTACACTGTTTTGATCATTATTATTGCCATCATGGCAATCTTAACTTGGATCATTCCAGCAGGTAAGTATGACACGAACGAAGCAGGTGGCCTCATTGCAGGTACCTATCAAACTGTTGACTCTAATCCCCAAGGGATTTATGATATTCTAATGGCTCCAATCCGGGCGATGCTCGGTCACGAACCAACTAAAGCCGCTATTGACGTAGCCTTCTTCATCCTCATGGTTGGAGGATTTCTAGGTGTCGTCAATGCGACAGGCACATTAGATGTTGGTATTGCCTCTATTGTTAAGAAATACAAAGGACGCGAAAAAATGCTGATCATCATCCTCATGCCCCTCTTTGCACTTGGAGGAACAACTTATGGTATGGGTGAAGAAACCATGGCATTTTATCCACTCCTTGTCCCTGTTATGATGGCTGTTGGTTTTGATAGCATTACTGCCGTTGCCATCATCCTACTCGGTTCACAAGTCGGCTGTCTTGCCTCTACTCTCAATCCTTTTGCTACTGTTATCGCTTCTGATACCGCAGGTGTGTCATCTATGGACGGAGTTATCCTTCGTATCATCTTCTGGTTTGTTATGACAGGTATTAGTACTTACTTTGTCTACCGCTATGCAGAAAAGATTCAAAAGGATCCCACAAAATCACTTGTCTACTCTCAACGTGAAGAAGACCTTAAACACTTCAATGTCACTGATAACGAAAATGCTCCATCTGTCTTGAATAAGAAACAAAAACATGTTCTTGCCTTGTTCATCTTGACTTTCATCATCATGATCGCCAGCTTTATCCCTTGGGTAGACTTGCACATCACTCTATTTGAAGACTTCAAGAATTGGTTGATTGGTCTCCCTGTTATTGGTGGAGCTATCGGTTCATCTGCTCTACCATTCGGTAGCTGGTACTTCCCAGAAGGTGCGATGCTCTTTGCTGTGATGGGTATTCTTATTGGTGTTGTTTACGGTCTCAAGGAAAGCAAGATTATCTCTACCTTTATGGCTGGTGCAGCAGATCTTCTCACCGTAGCCTTGATTTGTGCAGTAGCTCGTGGTATCCAAGTTATCATGAACGACGGTATGATTACTGCAACTATTCTACACTGGGGTGAAGTCGGACTTCAAGGTCTCTCTTCTCAGGTCTTCATCGTTTTGACCTACCTCTTCTACCTTCCTATGTCATTCCTTATCCCATCTTCATCTGGACTTGCTAGTGCTACAATGGGAATCATGGCACCACTTGGTGAGTTCGTTAACGTAAAACCTAGTCTCATCATCACTGCCTATCAATCTGCATCTGGTGTACTCAACCTTGTCGCTCCAACTTCTGGTATCGTTATGGGGGCTCTCGCGCTCGGCCGTATTAGTCTAGGAACTTGGTGGAAATTTGTTACTAAACTCATTGTCGTTATTGTCATTGTGAGCATACTCCTTCTTATCCTAGGCACCTTCCTACCATTCCTTTAGAACAAAGTATGAGGTAAAACGGATGAATTCATATATCACCGACTCCATTAAACAGGGCTTTTTACAGAGTTTAAAGACTCTTATCTCCTACCCATCTGTTCTCAAAGAAGGAGAAAATGGCACACCTTTTGGACAAGCTATTCAAGACGTCCTTGAGAAGACGCTGGAAATCTGCCGTGAACTTGGCTTTCAAACTTATATTGATCCCAAGGGTTATTATGGCTATGCAGAGGTTGGTGATGGAGAACTCCTTGCCATCCTCTGCCACTTGGATGTTGTGCCTGCAGGAGATTTGTCAGATTGGCAATCTCCTCCATTTGAAGCAACTATCAGAGAAGGAAAACTCTATGGACGAGGGGCACAAGACGACAAAGGTCCTTCACTCGCAGCTCTCTACGCAGTGAAAAGCTTGCTGGACCAAGGCATCCAATTTAAGAAGCGCGTGCGTTTTATCTTTGGTACGGATGAAGAAACTCTTTGGAGATGTATGGCACGCTACAACGCCCTCGAAGAACAAGCCAGCATGGGATTTGCACCGGATTCGTCATTTCCTTTGACATACGCTGAAAAGGGGCTCCTTCAAGTCAAGCTTCATGGCCCCGGTTCTGATCATCTCAAGCTTGATGTCGGAGGTGCCTTTAATGTCGTACCAGACAAGGCAAGTTACCAAGGTCCTCTTTATGAAGAGATTTGTAAAGGTTTGAAGGAAGCAAATTTTGATCACCAAACCACAGACCAAACCGTGACCGTACTCGGGGTACCTAAACACGCCAAAGATGCTAGTCAAGGTGTCAATGCAGTCATTCGACTTGCTAGTATACTCGCACCTCTCCAATCCCACCCTGCCCTCCATTTTCTAGCCGACAAAGCAGGGCAAGATGGTAGAGGGCTTGGAATCTTTGGAGAAGTTGCTGATGAACCGTCTGGTTCCCTTTCCTTTAATGTTGCAGGGTTGACCATCAATCCCGATCGCTCCGAAATTCGGATCGATATACGCATACCTGTGCTAGCAGATAAGGAGAAACTGGTGGCACAGCTCACTCAGTGCGCCAAAGACTACCAACTTGACTACCAAGAATTTGACTATCTAGCACCCCTCTATGTCGCAAGAGATAGCCAACTTGTTACTACCCTTATGCAAGTCTACCAAGAAAAAACTGGAGATGAGACTCCTCCTCTCTCATCAGGTGGTGCTACCTTTGCCCGCACCATGCCAAACTGTGTAGCCTTTGGCGCTCTTTTTCCAGGAGCACAACAAACTGAGCATCAGGCAAATGAAGCAGCTGTCCTAGACGATCTTTATCGCGCTATGGACATCTACGCAGAGGCGGTTTACCGTCTCGCAACCTAACCAGATAATCGTTTCTACCAAAAAAATCCCGCAGATTTGCGGGATTTTCTCTTGCATCAATGCGCCAACATTTCTTGGGCGATTTCTTGACCAGATAGCTTATCTGGGTAGTAGGTTGGCCAGTTATCCATCTCTTCAAAGAGGGCTTCTTGGCTAGTATCTCCAAAGAAGATATGGAAATGTTCTGCCTTGACTGGGGCGATATTGTGGTCACTAAACTGAACATACTTGAACTGTCCAGCGTCCGCATCCGTCGCTTCAAAGAGGAAGCGCACGCCACGATTGCCTTTCTTATAAGTCAAGATTTTTTTACCGACATACTTGTAGGTGAATTTCTTGCTTTGACCACCTTGAACAAATTCCATAGTGTTATCCGTGATGTTGATCTTAGTCACATCTGTCTGATAGCCTTTTCTATAGTAGGCCTTGTACTCATCCTTGGTCATCTTACCAGGCAACTTAGCCTTGTAGTCAAAGACTTGATCGAAGGTTCCATCTTCAAGGAAAGGATAAACTGATTGCCAGTTACCTACATAGTCACTCAAGGTACGGTCCTTGACGTCAGCATCCTCAAAGTAACCATTTTGAACTGTCTTGGTGTTTTCTTCCTTCTCTGACTCGATTTGTGGTCCTTCTTGGTCTGTTGTCTGCTTCAAAGCCTTGAGGTTTTTCTCCATCACGGAGATATAGTCCTCACCAGCCTTGGTTGCTTCTTCTGTCAGACTTTCTAGCGGATTGAGAACGTCTAGTTTGACACCTGTTTCTTTTGAGAGTGTATTGGCGAGGGCTTGTGAGGCATTTTCTTCAAAGTAGATATAGGAAATCTTGTTTTTCTTGATATACTCTGTCAATTCTGCCAAACGTGCTGCTGATGGCTCTGCATCTGGTGAGAGACCTGAGATGGATACTTGCTTGAGACCGTAGTCCAAGGCAAGGTAGTTAAAGGCAGCGTGTTGCGTTACAAAGCTCTTTTGCTTGGCTTGAGACAAACCATCTGTGTAGGCCTTGTCCAAGGCTTGCAATTTTTCGATATAGGCAGCCGCATTCTTTTCAAAAGTCTCTTTTTTATCAGGATAATCTGCTGACAAGCTATCACGGATATGTTCTACTAGTTTAATAGCACGAACTGGTGATAACCAAACGTGGGGATCGTACTCATGGTGATGACCTTCTTCTCCATGGTCATGGTCTCCCTCTTCTTCCTCACCACCTGGTAAGAGCAGCATATTTCCTGTTGCCTTGATGGTTTTCACTTTTTTCTTATCCAAGGATTCTAGCAATTTAGGAACCCATGTTTCCATATTTTCATTTTCATAGACAAAGGTATCTGCGTCTTGGATTTTGGCAACTGCCTTGGCAGACGGTTCGTATTCGTGAGGTTCTGTACCAGCACCGATTAGAAGTTCTACATTAGCAGTATCTCCTGCGACTTGCTTGGTAAATTCGTAGACAGGGTAAAAGGTTGTCACGATATTTAGCTTCCCATCTGCCTGTTTTTGATTGGAACAAGCCACTAAAAACAGGGCACATAGACTAGCTAGTAGTAAGCTCAGTTTTTTCATTTCATTCTCCTATTTGATAAAACGTTTCAGTAGACTGACTAACAAAAAGACAGCTACAAAGATAATGGTGATACTAGCGCTGGCAGGTGTTTCTGCGTAGTAGGAAATGTAGAGTCCTGCCACCATTCCCAAAAAACCAATAGCGCTGGCTAGTAACATAACGGATTTGAAGTTTTTCCCCAGACGAAGGGCAATGCTAGCTGGTAAGACCATAATGGTCGACACCAAAAGGGCTCCTGCAGCTGGAATCATAAGGGCAATGGCCACCCCTGTCACCATGTTAAAGAGGATAGACATGGTACGAACTGGCAAGCCATCCACAAAGGCCGTGTCCTCATCAAAAGTCAGGATATACATTGGTCGCAAGAACAAGAAAGTCAAGAGTAAAACGACCGCAGCAATGGCAAAGAGGAAAATCACCTGCTCCTGGCTAATAGTCACAATCGAACCAAAGAGATATTGGTCCAAACTCATAGAACTAGAACTTTTACCCTTACTCATCACGATAAGAGACACTGCAAGTCCTGTTGACATGAGGATGGCAGTCCCGATTTCCATAAAGTTCTTATAGACTGTCCGGAGATACTCTAGAAAGACCGCAGCGATCAAGACGATAGCAATGGTTGAAATAGTTGGAGAAATTCCCAAAACCAGACCAAAGGCTACCCCTGATAGAGAAACGTGACTGAGTGTATCACTCATCAAACTCTGACGACGTAAGATAAGGAAGGTCCCAAGAACTGGAGAAAAGAGACTCATGGCAATGACCGCCAAGAAGGCACGCTGCATGAAGTCATAAGATAACAAACTAAGCATGGTCCACCTCCTGGTCACTTTCGTGAACGTTGAAACAACGCCATGGCGAGTCTTGGTTACGGACTAGATGGATATTGCGATCCGCATAGTCCTTGACCTCCTCAGGGTCATGGGTAATCATCAAAACAGCCTTGCCATGATGGTGGGCACTGTGGTGCATGAGTTCGTAAAATTCATTTTTGCTCCCCGCATCCATCCCAGTCGTCGGCTCATCCAAGACAAAGATATCTGGGTCAGAAGCAAACATCCTTGCAATAACTGCTCGTTGCTTTTGCCCACCAGAGAGGGAGCCAATTCGTTTGTCACGGTGTTCCCACATACCAACTGAGTCTAGACTGGCCTTGATATGTTCCTCATCATGAGCATTCAAGCGACGGAACCAGCCCTTTCGCGGATAGCGACCCGACTTGACAAATTCATAAACCGTACTTGGAAAGCCAGCATTAAAACTAGCTATCTGCTGGGGAAGATAGGCTATCCTAAGTTTTTTCCCATGAGTATTTGTCTTTGAGATGGTTACCTTGCCAAATCTTGGCTGCAAGATGCCTAGGCTCGCCTTGATAAGCGTCGTCTTGGCAGCTCCATTTTCACCAGTCAGGGTGACAAACTCCCCGCTATCAACACTGTAGTTGATGTGCTCGAGGACAGGCTCTTTGTCATAATAGAAAGACAAGTCCTCTACTGTAATATACCGCATTATTTGATTTCTCCTACTAAAGCAGTTAAAAACCGCTGAATCACTTCTTGTTCATTTGGAGTAAACTGACTTGCTACTTGTTCATAGGCTAAGAGCGTGTGTTCATGATGATGGTGGTGTTCCTCTGCCACTGGTCGAGCTAGTTCTGTCAGTTGGTAAAAAATCACACGCGCATCTTTTGGATCTCTAGATGTCTCTAACATGCCCTCTTTGACTAAAGACTTGATAGCCTTGGTCACTGCCGCCTGACTGACGTTAAGACGACGGGCCAACTCCGAGTTGGTTAGGGATTCTTCTGACAAGAGCATGAGGATGTGTTCCTGAGTGTTGGTCAAGGCAACGTCACTTGTGCAATGCCCGATTAGAATTTCATGCTGGTTCTCAGATCTCAAGATCACCTCGTTTAAAAAGTTATCGATTTCCTGTGCAAGCTGTCTCATGTGTTACTCCTTCCCTAGCTATCTTTTTCGTAATAAACCTAGATAGCCACCGATTCTTTACTGGTTAATTATATCATAAACCAAAAAAGAGTCAAGGGAAAACATGAGGACACGTTTCAAACTTGAACTCTTTTGATTTCTTATTGAAAATCTTTGATATTTCCATCATAGGTCGCCCAGTCCTTACTAAAGAAACGGTCATTCATCTTGTAGTCTGGGGCTGGTTTTGGATCCGTCAAGAAGGGATTCACAACCTTATCAAAAGCCAACCAGCCCAACCAACCTAAGTGGATGGTATCCTTGATAAAGTAAGGTTCTCCTCCGTTTTTTGAAAAGTCAGCAATGTTGGTAAAGCCTTGACTTTCTAACTGGTAACGAATTTTCTCCACTGCATGTTGATACATTTCTTCACTGAGTTCTGTGTATTCCATCCATTTTTTGTTGACAGGCTGGATAACAAAGAGCACATTGACTTTTGATTTGACAAATTGATTGAGAACCAGCTGCAAATCATTGTATTCAGACGACTTTAGGAAGTTATAATTTTTTTGATACCCTTCCCATTTTTTTAAGTCTTTTTTGACCTCATACGTGTAGAAATGATTCTCCATCCCCATATCGTTATTGGTCGTATTTGCCTCTGCATCCTTACGGGCAATTTCTTCTAAAGCGTCATAAGAAAACTGATCAGGAAGATCTTTTAAATAGTTTTCTACATGTTCTTTGTACTTGAGTTTCCCCCGAATGGAAAATTGACCAAATAGTGAAGCCTGACGCTCATTAAAACGTGCAAATGCCTTGATAATAACATGATCAACCTCTGATAATTCCTCACCCTTTGACAGCTTCTCAACGATGCCCTTCATAGAGACTCCTGGATTTTGCTTTAAGAGACGTTTAGCCGCATGTTGGGCTACTATATCTCCCGATTGATTTTCTAAAAAAGCTGTCAACTGATCGTTGTTAAAGTAGTTTTGGAAGAATGCCGGCTCATAATCCTCCTCTGTAAACCACTGAGGGGAAATGACAAATACTGCCTGCTTTTCCTTGATTTCTGGCAAGAACTGTTGCATACCGAAATACTGATTGAGAGAGGCCGCACCTGCTTGTCCCAAAAAGTAGGGTCGGTAGGGACGACTATACTTCTCTGCCAAGACAGCAGGATGCATGCTATCAAAACGAATCCACTCACTTGAGCCAAAAAAAGGAATAAAGCGCATGTTGGATTCCGTAAAGGCTCTCACTTTTTGGCTTCTCTCTTTAAAGCTCTCCGAACTAATCGCTGCTGCAGAATATTTTTCTTCAGTCAAATTATGACTTGGATTGTTTGGATAGAAAAAGATTAGTAAGAAAACAAGAAAACTAGCAAGAAGCAGAGGACCAAAGATCAGCCACAAGCGTTTAAGCATTCTTCAACTCCGCAATACCTTCTACGATTTTATTAGCTGTATTCCAGTCATCACGACCGAACTCTGTCACTGGAACACGAATGTCAAAACGGTTTTCAATCTCAACAATCAACTCAACCGTTCCCATGCTATCCAAGACACCGGCATCAAAAAGATCTTCATCCATCATGTCAGAAACATCTTCCATAAACAACTCATCAATAATTTCAATAACTTCTGATTTGATATCCATTTTTTATATCCTTTTATTTTTTAAACCATAAATCATTCAAAAATCCAGAAAAGATTAAGAATGAGAACATGACAACATGGAAGGTAACAACCATGCCAAGCAACTGAATCCAGCGATTCTCAGGTAAGGAACCCTTTCCAGCTTTTTTCCGTTCTTTATTGAGTGCTTTTTTCTTACGAACCCAAGCGTCATTGATGACCAGCCCAATCCCATGAAAAAGTCCATAGGCGATGTAGTACCAGGTCACTCCATGCCAGAATCCCATAATCAGCATATTGAGAATATAGGCTACACTTGAGGTCACATTACGATTTTTAAAGACCTTCTTTCTGGTCAACACCATCACCATCCGCATAAAGACAAAGTCACGGAACCAGAAAGACAGACTCATGTGCCAACGATTCCAAAACTCTTTTAAATCCCTTGACAAAAAGGGCTTGTTAAAGTTGATAGGACTATGAATACCCATCAAGTTTGAAATGGCTAAGGCAAACATAGAGTAGCCCGCAAAGTCAAAGAAGAGCTCCAAACCAAAGGTGTACATGACCGCTAAAGCATAATGATTAAAGAAACCGCCTGTCTGCAAAGCCAAATTTTTCAGCGGAGGCAATAGTGTCTCTCCTAAAATGTGAGCCAAGATAAACTTGTAGAGGAAGCCAAGCATGATATATTTGACAGCCTCTTCTAGCATATCCATCAGCTCATCCCGCTCAGGAATGGTCTCGTAATTTTCATTGAAGCGTTTGAAACGATCAATGGGACCACTTGAGAAAGTCGGCATAAAGAGAAGAAAACGTAAGAATTGCCAAATCGTTAAATCCTTGATGACACCGTCTCTCAACTCAACGATAACCCCAACTGCACGAAAGGTTAAGTAAGAAATCCCTAAAAATCCAAACAAAGATTGAGGGCCATGAATAGCAGGAGATACTTTCACAAAGACGATAGGCAATAGGGATAAAAAGCTAACTAGATAAAATATCCATCTACTATCCCGCTTTTTCCTGTACCTTTTGTAGAAAAATACAAGCAGTACTTGCCAGATAACATAAAGGATAAGAGCGCTTATTTGATTCGTCTTTCCACCGACCAACATGGTGACGATAAAGAAGAGACTAACCAGTACCTCATACCAAGCAAAACGTTTCTTGAAAAAGAGCCCGATAAATATCGGTAGGGTCGCAGCAATCACATACAAAAAATAATAAAGATTGCCATAAGGTTCCAAATGAGGTAGCTGTTTGTAAAGCTCCATCATCTATTCTTTACCTCGTTAATCAAGCCCTTGATGTCAATCTTGCCATTAGGCGTTAGTGGCAAACTGTCTCGATAGAGAAACTTGGATGGCATCATATAAGACATCATGATATCTGCTAAGTCTTCCTTAATAGCCTTGGTAATATCGATATCACGTTCAAACTGCTGACGGACACCGTCCTTTAGGATGACATAGGCCAGTAGATTTTGTACCTTGTGGTCCTTGTTATAACGTGGGACCGCAACAGCCGACTCAATAAAGCGAGACTTGTTGAGGTTTTGAGAGACATCCTCAAGCTCAATGCGATAGCCATTAAACTTAATCTGGAAGTCCATGCGTCCACCATAGAGAAGCAAGCCCTCATCTGTCATAGTTCCTACATCCCCTGTATGGTAGGCTGGAAGGCCTTCAAACTCAAAGAAGGCTTCCGCCGTTTTTTCAGGATTATTCATATAGCCTTTTGAAACAGCTGGCCCAGAAACAATGATTTCTCCTTGCTCACCATTTGGAACTTTCTTACCTTCCCCATCAATGATAAAGGTCGGAGAATCAGCCTTGGTATAGCCGATTGGCAGGCGTTTGAGAGTCGCCAACATCTCGTCTGTTACAGCAACTGCTGACAAAGCTACTGTCGCTTCTGTTGGACCATAGGCATTGATAATACGAGCATTTGGAAATCGCTCGCGCAGTTTTTGAGCTGTTTTGACCGTCAATTCTTCACCATCAAAGTAGAAATGCGTGATTCCTGGCATTTTCTCACTGTTAAAGTCTTCTGACAACATGGCCATATCCGCAAAGGAAGGCGTTGAGGTCCAGATAGCGATTGGCAATGAAAAGATGGTCGCAAATAGTTGCTTAAAGTCCTGAGTAATGGCTGAAGGAAGAGCGAAAAGCGTACCACCCAGTGCCAAGGTTGGCGCCCAGTACATGACAGATAGGTCAAAAGAGTAGGGTGGTTGGGCTAGCATTTGTGGACGACTTGGCGTCGCAAACTCTTTATCTGTAATCATCCAGTTGGTAAAACTGAGGAGATTGTCATGGGAAATCTGCACTCCCTTTGGCTTACCAGTCGTACCAGAAGTAAAGATGATATAGTAGTTATCATCTCCCTTGACTGGATGCGTGATCTCATAGCTAGAAGTTTGAGCAAAGGCTTCATGAACTTGCTCTAAATTCAGCATCGGTGTACTTGTTTGCTCTAATGGAAAATCTGAGATAGCAATAATCAAGCTTGGCTCTGCAACTTCTACGATAGCAGAAACTCGTTCCAAGGCCGAATGGCTATCAATTGGAATGTAGGCATGACCTGACTTAGTTAGCGCTACAAAGGTAGCCAACATCTCATATTCCTGACCACCAAAAACGACGACTGGAGATTTCTCAGGCAAGCCTAGTTGATCGATGGTTGCAGCCAAACTATCCGAATCAGCCTTCAGATCACCATAAGTATGTTCTTGACCTAAAACATTGTAGACAGGATATGTTGGTTGCGTTTGAGCAAAGTGCTCAATCGTTTCAATCATATCTTTTATCGGTTTATTAGACACGATTCATTTTCTCCTTTAAACTAGAACTCATTATAAATAAAGGTGCCTTGGCTCTGACCAAGGTAACTAAAAAAATAAAGCAAACCAAGTAAGATTACAAAATATAGAGCCGTCCGGCCTAAAAACACATGTAAATTTCGTTGTTTTTTCATAAGCTATCCATTAATATATCATTTGCATCAACTATCAATATGTATTGTTAGCATCTTATCTTCCTAACATTTTACCATTTTATCAACCTTTTTTTCAACTGTTTACCATAATTCAAAAGTTTGTTTTAGCTTATTTTAAGATAAGTTAAAATATCAATCTTTTTGTCATAAATAAAGACAAAAAAGAGCCTGAGATTTCCATCTCAAACTCTGTTGCCAATAACTTTTTTACCTTAGAAAAGTGAAAATACGAGAACTGCTAGGGACGCTCCGAGGATAGGCCCCACAACAGGAATCCAAGCATAAGACCAGTCCCCATCTCCCTTGTTTGGAATTGGAAGAAGGTTGTGCATGATACGAGGTCCAAGGTCACGAGCTGGGTTCAAGGCATAACCCGTTGTCCCACCTAGTGAAAGACCGATACCGACAATCAAGGTCCCCACTGCAAAGGTCCCTAATCCTGCCTGAAGGTCATAGAGTCCCAAGGCAAAGATTGTCAAGAGCAAAACAAAGGTACCAAGGATTTCGCTGATCAAGTTGGATACTGTGTTCTTGATGGCTGGACCAGTACTAAAGGTCGCTAGGATATTCCCTGCATTTTCTTCTGCCTCATAATGAGGTTTGAATTGCAACCAAACCAAAATCTGAGCCACCATCGCCCCTGCGAATTGGGCTAGGATATAAGGGAAAACAGAAGCCCAAGAGAGCGTTCCTTTTAAGGCCATCGCAAATGTCACTGCTGGATTTAGGTGGGCTGGGCTAAGCGTGCCAGATACAAAGGCCGCAACGGCTACAGCAATTCCCCATCCCATAGTGATGACAATCCATCCTGAATTGTTACTCTTAGTTTTGGGAAGAACCACACCTGCAACAACACCATTTCCTAGGAGGATGAGGATTAAGGTCCCCAAAAATTCTCCAAATAATTCTTTCATCATATCTTTGTCTCCATTTAAAAGAAGGAGAGAGAAGGCAAGGAACGCTTGCCTCCCTCTCTTCTAGTTTTTCTTAATTTTTTAATTCTGCTAAATCGTTTTGAGCAAGAGCTGCTTCGACATCCGCACGGTAGACTGCTTTTTCTTCTTCGGTCCAATCATAGAATCGTCCCATTTCATCCAGAACTGGCTCAACGATGCTATCTAAACTATCACGCATAAAGAGCATGTGGTTGGTACGACGGAGGAGGAAGTCAACTGGGCTTAGAGCCAACTCATTGCGCATTGCATAGTGAAGGGACAAGGTATCTGCCAAACTAAGTCCTGGCGCTTGCTCCAAGCTGTGAGCAAGAGCAAAGACCTTCGGTGCATTTGAACCGTAAAGATTTGCAAGATAGTGGGCTTCCTTGCTATCCAAGCCACGTGAAACTCCAAGTTGAGCAAAAGCTTCGATTTCTGAATCCACATTTGCTGGGTTCAATTCTCCACCTGAAACAGGGTAAGTCTTAGAGTTGATCAGTTTAAAGCTGCGGTCAAATTCTGCTTTGAGAATGTCAATCACGCGCTCCATAGCCCCTTCTGCCATCTTACGGTAATCTGTAATTTTACCACCAGCAAGGGTCAAAAGACCATTATCATCACGATCCAAGCTCGAACCACGAGAAACTGCAGATGGATCCAAATGTTTCTCAGATGTGCTGCTTTCAAGCTTGCTGACAGCAGATTCAACATCTTCACGCGTTTTTTCTTTCGATAGATAAGCTTCGACAGTCGCAATCAAGCTATTGAAGCTTTCATCGCTAATGGTTCCGTTGTTGCCGCCATTGTAGTCAGAAGCACTATTGCCTGCAATCAATGGACGAAGACCTGCCCAGCTACTTTCGATATCGTCAATGGTGATGTTAGCTTCTGGGAAACGTTTGTTGACAATGCCAAGTAGGTAATCTACATCTTCCTGAGTCACTTTTGGATGTTCTAAATCACCTGTGTAGTCTGTATCAGTTGTACCAAAGTAGGTCTTGTTTTCACGTGGGAGAACAAAGACCATACGACCGTCACCCAAACCTGTGTCAAAGTAAACTGGCTGAGAAACCTTGATCTTACTTGAATCCACTACCAAGTGAACTCCCTTAGTTGGACGCATTTGTGAGAACTGTGTTCCCTTATTGGACAAATTACGTACCTTGTCACTCCAAGGACCTGTTGTGTTAATCACCAGACGAGCCTTAATTTCAAAGACTTGGTCTGTCAACAAATCACGAGCTACAACACCTGTAATCTTGCCACTTTCGTCAAAGAGGAAGCCTTCTGCCTTAACGTGGTTGGCAATGAGTGCACCGTCTTGGTTGGCACGTTTAATGTTTTCAATCACGAGACGCGCATCGTTGTTACGGAAGTCAAGGTAAACTCCACCTCCTACCAAGCCTTCTTTCTTCAAGTTTGGCTGGCGTTCCAAGACTTCTTCCTTACTCAAGACCTTGTTAGCAGCTGGCGTGTTGCTAACACCTGCCAAAAGGTCGTACAAGTCCATGGCTACTTTGAGACGGAAAAGGCTAAAGGTCGCTCCATCCTCATCGTAAACTGGCAAGAGCATTGGATCTGGTTTTGGAATGTGTGGAGCGATTTGTTGAACCACTGCACGTTCAGAAACTGTATCTGAGACTACTTCCACGTCAAATTGTTTGAGGTAACGCAGACCTCCGTGGACCAATTTTGTTGAACGGCTAGATGTTCCTTCTGCGAAGTCCTGCATTTCAATCAATCCAGTGTCAAGACCACTGGCTGCTGCCTGCAAAGCTACACCAGCTCCTGTAATCCCCCCACCAATAATCAAAAGGTCCAAGGTGCGTTCCTGCATTTTTTTAATTGATAATTCTCGTGTTTTCTTTGAAAATTCCATATTTACACACTTTCTAACTGAGTCGCTCTATTCTTTCAGTATTAGTCATCGATTTCTGCAAAGACTTGCGTTGCTTTCACAGCCTTCTTCCAGCCCTTGTAGAGTTGTTCCTTGCGCGATTCGTTCATGGATGGCTCAAAGAGTTCTCCAGTCTCATTCAAGAGTTTTAACTCGTCCAAGTCCTTCCAGTAGCCTACTGACAAACCAGCTAGGAAAGCCGCACCTAAGGCAGTTGTTTCCAAGTTTTTAGCACGGGCAATATCGATTCCCAAGATGTCAGCTTGGAACTGCATGAGGAAGTTGTTCATAGCAGCACCACCATCTACCTTCAAGACTTGGATAGCTGTCTGAGCATCCACTTGCATGGTGTCGATGATATCACGTACTTGATAAGCGATAGACTGCAAGGTTGCCTTGATAAAGTCTTCTTTGCTTGTTCCACGAGTTAAGCCAAAGACCGAACCACGAGCATTTTGGTTCCAGTATGGAGCCCCTAGTCCTGTAAAGGCAGGAACGACATAGACTTCGTCATTGTTGTGAGAATTGAGAGCATATTTTTCAGACTCTGGTGAGTTTTCCACCATGCGAAGACCATCACGAAGCCATTGAATGGCACTTCCTGCGATGAAGATAGAACCTTCCAAGGCATAGTAAACCTTGCCGTTAATTCCATATCCAATCGTTGTCAAGAGGTTGTTTTCAGACAACTGCATCTCTTCACCAGTGTTCATGATGATGAAAGAACCTGTTCCATAAGTATTCTTAACCATACCAGGTTCAAAGGCCAACTGTCCAAAGAGGGCTGCTTGTTGGTCACCAGCCATACCAGAGATTGGTACTTCTCCACCGTAGAAATGGAATGGTGCTGTCTTACCGTAAATTTCAGAGTTAGAACGCACTTCTGGAAGCATAGCCTTAGGAATGTTGAGAATTTCCAAAATCTCGTCATCCCATTTGAGTTCCTTAATGTTATAAAGCATGGTACGAGCTGCGTTTGAGTAGTCGGTCACGTGAGCTGCGCCGTCAGTCAATTTCCAAACCAGCCAAGTATCAATGGTACCAAAGAGCAATTCACCCTTTTCTGCTCGCTCTTGAGCACCTTCTACATGGTCCAGAATCCAGCGAACCTTGGTAGCAGAGAAGTAAGCGTCAATGATCAAACCAGTCTTTTCATGGAATTTTTCCACATAGCCTTGGCTTTTCAGTTGCTCAGCCAGAGGAGCAGTTTGGCGTGATTGCCAAACGATAGCATTGTAGATAGGAAGCCCTGTTTTCTTATCCCAGACGACAGTTGTTTCACGCTGGTTGGTAATCCCGATTGCTTCGATTTGACTTGGTTTCACACCACTTTCGATGAAAGCACCCGCGATAACTGACTGAACAGAGTTCCAAATTTCATTGGCATTGTGCTCAACCCAACCTGCTTGAGGGAAAATCTGAGTGAACTCTTTTTGGCTAGAGCTGACCTTTTCTCCTTTTTTGTTAAAAATAATGGCACGAGAACTGGTCGTTCCTTGGTCAATAGCCATGATGTATTTTTCTTGTGACATGTGCTGTCCTCCTGATAAAATCTTGAGGTGGTTCCTCTTTACAGTAACTAGTATACAAAATAAAGCGCTTTCTTGTTCATCAATTTTTTTAAAATTTTAAAAAAATGTGAGGAGATTGTACGAATTTCACAAAAAAGACCTGAAAATTCAGGCCTTTTAAGCAAAGAGCATCTGACGAATCGTAGCTAAATCTTCGATGTCCAAATCATTTTTCAAATAGTAGACAGGTGTTTGTCCTTTCTTATGGATAGGGTTGTTGGTAACCAACAAATCATAATGACGACCAGTGTCATAGGCTTCGATGGTAATGAAGCGATTGTACTCCAAATACCGTTTCAAAATGGCAGCCATTCTCGAAAAAACAAGGAAGCCTGCTGTTAAATCTAGCCCTATTCTCAGATGTTTGCCTATATTTTCTGCCATATACTCCATCAACTGGAGCCATTCCCAGAGGATTTTCTTATCCAGATCCGTCCCCTGATGAAAGGCTGGCAAGGAGGCGAAAATTTTCTGAGCAATATCTCGAAAGTCATGCTCCATCAGCAAATAAGGGTGCCGATGTTCTATCTGATACTTGTAGCGATCTTGCAAGATATAGCCTTTGTAGAGATAAACTTGACCACAAAGCTGACTGAGTTCATAGGTGACATGGTCCTCTGTGTAGTCCCCCAGCAGCTCCTCCTTCTTCATTTCTTGAATCAATTGCGTCAGCAAATCGGCTAATTGCCCTCCAAAACCAAGGATATACTCCATAGTATGAAGGGGCAAGATACGATGGGAAAGGAGAAATGAAAAGAATACCATCATCTCACCATCCTCAGTTCCTAGAGGGATATGTTGCCCAGCAAAAAAGGACGGAGCCTTTCGAAGCAAACGAAGATAGAAAATATTGTCAAAATACCCTCTCATTTTTTCTTCTATGACTTGAAACTGACAGGCGTTAACCCGAAGGCGCTGTTGACTGATATGATTCCAGAGAACCAAGTCTAATTTCTGACCCGAAGACAAGCTAGCACCGCAGATTTCTTCTAGGGTAGCAATATCCTGCTTTCTCTCAGCTTTCTGCATGTGACCTTCCCACTCCTGACTGGACCAAATCTTGCGGAAAAGACAGAAATAGAAATAGCGAATCTGATGCTCCGGACCTCGCCAACGGCCATTTTGGATGGATAAGTCAAATTCTGACAAAATCTGATTTAGACTAGCTAAGTGGCGACCAAGCGTGGCCTCGCTAATCATCAATTCTTGAGCCAACTGATGAGCTAGAAACTGTTGGTGATAGAGAAGGTGAACCAAAATTTGGTACTTAATGGCATTGTCTAGAAATAAGCTCCGAATCTCTCTCCCCTTGGTAGCTGCACCAATCGACAAACGCAGATTTTCATCTTCCAAGTGAATGGTCAGCTCTAAACATCTTTCCAAGGCATTTTCGTTAATCAGAGAAATGTACTTGGTTAAGGTCGCCTTTGAAAAACCTGTTTCTTCCATGGCTTTCTTGACTGTTGTCTGCGAATCTTGTAATAGAAAGGAAAGGACTAAAAATTGACCAGATTCTGCTTTTTCCATCAAATCGCCTAAATACATTTGTTACCCCTTTCATTTTCTCCTACAAGCATAGCATAAATCTTACAAATGCTGAAATAATCTGTTTCTCATTTTATTTTAAGGCTGATTTCCTCGTCATTATTCCACAGAAACAACAAACACACGGCTCCCCCTTTGGGCATTTTTATGCTAAAATAGTAGCTATGGATAAAATTATTAAAACTATATCAGAAAGCGGAGCCTTTCGTGCTTTTGTCCTTGATAGCACGGAAACCGTCCGCACTGCTCAAGAAAAACATCAAACTCAAGCCAGTTCAACTGTCGCACTTGGTCGTACCCTTATCGCTAGCCAAATTCTCGCAGCCAATGAAAAAGGAAATACCAAACTAACAGTTAAAGTTCTTGGAACGAGCTCTCTTGGTGCCATCATCACGGTTGCAGATACCAAGGGAAACGTCAAAGGCTACGTTCAAAATCCAGGTGTTGACATCAAAAAAACTGCAACTGGTGAAGTCCTAGTCGGTCCTTTTGTCGGCAATGGCCAATTCCTCGTTATCACAGACTACGGTACTGGAAATCCTTATAACTCCATGACTCCCCTCATCTCTGGGGAAATCGGTGAAGACTTGGCCTATTACCTGACAGAAAGCCAACAAACTCCTTCAGCAGTCGGCCTCAATGTTCTTTTGGATAAAGACGACAAGGTAGAAGTTGCTGGTGGTTTCCTTCTCCAAGTATTGCCAGGGGCCAAGGAAGAAGAGATTGCCCGCTTTGAAAAACGCATCCAAGAAATGCCAGCTATCTCAACCCTTCTGGAAAGCGATGACCATATCGAAGCCCTTCTCAAGGCCATCTATGGTGACGAATCTTACAAACGTCTATCTGAAGAAGAAATCCGTTTCCAATGTGACTGCAGCAAAGACCGTTTTATGAACGCTCTTGCCAGCCTTCCAAGCTCAGACCTTGAAGAAATGAAAGAGGAAGACCACGGGGCAGAAATCACTTGTCAATTCTGCCAAACAACTTATAACTTTAATGAAAACGACCTGGAGGAACTCATTCGTGACAAATCTTAATACACCCTTTATGATTGGCAATGTTGAGATTCCCAATCGTACTGTTTTAGCACCCATGGCTGGTGTTACCAACTCAGCCTTTCGTACCATCGCAAAAGAGCTCGGGGCTGGACTCGTTGTGATGGAAATGGTCTCTGACAAGGGAATCCAATACAACAACGAAAAAACTCTTCATATGCTTCATATCGATGAAGGCGAAAACCCTGTTTCTATCCAACTTTTTGGTAGCGACGAAGACAGCCTCGCACGCGCAGCAGAATTCATACAAGAAAACACCAAGACCGATATCGTCGATATCAACATGGGCTGCCCAGTTAACAAAATCGTGAAAAACGAGGCTGGCGCTATGTGGCTCAAGGATCCAGACAAGATCTACTCTATTATCAACAAGGTCCAATCTGTCCTTGATATCCCCCTCACTGTCAAGATGCGCACTGGCTGGTCTGATCCATCCTTAGCCGTGGAGAATGCCCTCGCAGCTGAGGCTGCTGGTGTCTCTGCTCTCGCTATGCATGGCCGTACCCGTGAACAAATGTACACAGGTCACGCAGACCTTGAGACTCTTCACAAGGTTGCTCAAGCTTTGACCAAGATTCCATTTATCGCAAATGGTGATATCCGTACGGTCCAAGAAGCCAAACAGCGTATCGAAGAAGTTGGTGCTGACGCAGTTATGATTGGCCGAGCAGCCATGGGAAATCCCTACCTCTTCAACCAGATTAACCATTACTTTGAAACAGGAGAAATTCTCCCTGATTTGACTTTCGAGGACAAGATGAAAATCGCCTACGAACATTTGAAACGCTTGATTGACCTTAAAGGTGAGAATATTGCCGTTCGTGAATTCCGTGGACTGGCTCCTCACTACCTCCGGGGAACATCTGGCGCTGCCAAACTCCGTGGAGCCATTTCACAAGCCAGCACTCTGGCAGAGATTAAAGCCCTCTTGCAACTAGACAAAGATTAATACACAAAAAACCGTAACTCACTTGGAGTTTACGGTTTTTTAGCTCCTAGAAAAACCTAGATATTATTATTGAATCAAGGCAACGCTTGAAACTTTGCCATCCGCACCTGTTGTAATTTGGATGATTTTTCTTCCACCGATTTTGGCATTATACTTGCCATCATCAAGGGTGTAAGAGTAGCCTCTAATAGAGTAGTTTTCTTTCTTTCCATCTGCAGTTTCTACTGTAAATTGGCCCCCTGATGAAACCGTAATAGTTTCGCCATTCGCTCCCTTCCAGTTGCCCGCTGCAGCTGAGAAGTCACCATCCACCATGGTTAAAACACCCTTGTAGCGTTTGTTGTGTTCTGCTTGCTTGTCCTGAAGTTTGCGGTCAGTTGTTGGATCATAGCTTGACTGGTTAGACTGGGCTTGAGAGCCTTGCTGAGTTGAAGGCGCCTGAGATGGCGCTTGTTGACTAGGAGTTGCTTGTTCTTGTCTTGATTCAGGTGCTGGTTTCGCTTGTGACTGATCTGCCATTGTAGAAGACTGACCAGAAGATGCCTGGGCCTTTTCAGATGAAGCTGAGCTTGAAGATTTTTGTGTCTTGCTTTCTTTGCTAGAAGAAGCTGCTTTAGAGCTTGATGATTGACTTGTCTTTGCAGAGCTACTGGTTTGAGTGGTTTCGTTTTTATTTCCACAAGCTCCTAGTAGCAAGGTAGAAGCCAATACAGTCGCTGCCATCAATTTGATATAGGTTTTCTTTTTCATCTTTCTACTCCTTTGTAACATTTTTGAAATGTTAAGAAATCTTTTTGTAATATAATTGTAACATTAGACCTTAAATCTGTCAACTATTTAGAGAAACTATTTAAAAAAATTTCTCTCTACTATTTCTATTCGTAATCGAAACGAAAAAATAGAAAATTTTTTAGATAAGAGTCATATTTTTTGCATCGCTCCTATGTAATCGTTTGCATCTTTTTAGATAAAGGGCTTCAATACTATTGAAATAGGATAAAAGCGTCTAATAACAGCAAATAAAGAGGTCGGGAACTTTGTCCCGACCTCACTTTTTATTTCAATCGATAGGTTTTTCTTGGTTTCTTTTTGGGTACTCGTTTGAGTCCGACTTCTTCTACATATTCTCCGTATTTTACGAGAAAGTTATTGCTGACGATTGGGCGACCGGGGTTGATGAGATTGACCAGTTCAGTTCCTTCGTAGACAGTGAACTCTTCCTCTAGCAGATAGAGGAAGGTTGGATTCCAGTCGAGACGGCCTTGGATTCGTTTGATGGATTCTTGGATAATGGCATAATGGTCAAATGCGAAGGCTCTCTCGTCCAGCTCCACTCCCTCTAGGAAGCATTTACCTGTCTGAAAGTCGACATCTACGAAAGCGACATCCTTGGCATCGTCTCCTGCCTGAACGAGGTCTAAGGCACGACTAGGCAGGTACACTAAGTGGGCAATGGTCACTGTCCAGCCCCGTGGATCACGACCTGGGGTCGATACGGTCATCAATTGCTCGATTTTTTCTAAAGGAAGTTCGAGATTGACTTCTTCTCTCACTTCGCGCTGACAGGCATGTTCAGCATCTTCTCCCTTGTCCATAAAGCCTCCGACCAAGGCCAAACAGTTTTGATAAGGGTGAGCCTTGCGACGGATTAGCAAAAGCTTGATTTTTCCTTCGACAAAGCAGTAGGCTACCATATCCACTGTCACACTTGGTTTTTCATATTGAGGGAGTTCCTGCTTGTAGTACCAGTCTAAAAACTCCTCCTGACTGGCATGGATTTCATAATATTCTTTTTCCGTCATTCCTTCTGGAATCTTTATGTCTGCCATCCTATGCCTCCTTTCGAACTGCCTTGGTCCATTGGTACCATCCCACTAGACTGTTGAGTGTGTAAACCCAGTACATCCCCTGGATGTGGATATTTTCACCCCACCAGAGATAAATGCTAAAGAGATTGGTTGCAATCCAGAAAATCCATTGCTCACGGTAGAGACGTGTCATCAAGAGCTGACCAACACCATTGGTCGCATCGGTAACACTATCACGGAAAGGGCGAGCGCTATTGATACTTTGGTAAGCCAAGCCCATACCAATCCAGATAATAGCAGTCAAGGCCAAGTACTTGAGCCAATCAAGAACAGATAATTTCTTAGCTTCAAAGTGGGATTCTTCTGGTTTTTCCTGTTCATTGATACGATTGGACAGCCAAGCATAGAGACCAATCGGCTGCATGACAAAGAAGTAAACAGTCGTCAAGACTTCGCCATAAAAAGTCGCATTCATGGCCAAGATCAAGTAGATTGCTGAGTTAATGGCCCCAAAGAGATAATTGCTTGCACGACCTTCTGCTACCAAGATAACACAGACAATCCCAGTCCAAGATGCAAACAAGCTCAGCCAGTCATGGCTTTCTGTATTTTGCGTGAATTCCAAGATTAAAGGAACACTTGACAAGGCGATGAGATACAACCACTGGAAAAGGCTACGGCCGGCAAAGAGATCTTTCCATAGCAAGCGCATGATTCCTGCAAAACCAATCTTGCGGGCTTCGGCATGGACATTTTTAAAGTTTTCGATAAATTGTGTGATTTTTTCAGTTAGCTTTTTCATAATTTTCTCCTAATCTGCTTGGTAAATGGCATCAATAGCCACTTTTGCTGCTTCATAATTGCCTAGATAATCCTCCGCTAGATAAACTAAAGGAATAGTCGTTAAGTATCTCTCCCTCATCTGATCCAAATGCTGGGAAAAACTGTAGCGAATATGGTCTTCTGCCATGGTCATATCTCTAAATCCGTCATTGACATAGGAGCCAACAGGCTGCACAAAGAGAATCAAGTCCCATTTTTCCTTGGCCAAGATAGAGGCAAAGAGATTGTCAAAGGTTTCTCCTGATAAGTCCCCCTGATCCTCAGTCTCCATGTAATAGTCATAGTAACCCTTGGTTACCAAGGAGTTGGTATCGGCTATCACCAGGCCTCGATTGGCATTGCTATCGATTAACTTTGAGGTCTGGTCATACTGTCCCAACAGGAGATAGTAGTAATCCTTTGGAGTCAATTCATCGTCGCGGACATTGTTTTTGATCTGGTACTCACGCGCGTATTCCAGACTGACGGGCGCATCGTAATACCTTGCCAAATCCTTGGCTAGAGTGGTCTTCCCATTGCTGGCACTTCCCATAATCAACACTTTCTTGGTAAACTGACGACGGAAAGGCTGAGCAATATATTTCCAATATTTGCTTGGATTTTCTCGAATCATAGTCGCTGAGATACCAAACTTTCTTTCTTGCAAAATGGTCTCAAAGCCACGATTTGATAATTCTTGCTGGTAGTCACGTTCTCCCACAAAAAAGATCAGTTCTTGCTGGGCTTCATCGTAGGAAATCTCCGACAACATCTGATCCAACCACTCCTGCCAGCCCATAGGGTAACGAGGAAGCTTGGTCTCATCTAACTTGCAGACAGAGGTCAACTCGTCATCACGAAAAGCCTCTCGGATATAGCGAAATCGTTTTTGAAGACTTAAACTTACCTGCTCCCCTCGGTCTCCCTCATAGCCTGACACGACTACCCAGACCTGGTCACACTGACGCTTCGCTCGCTGGATTAGATCGATATGCCCCTGATGAAGAGGTGCAAAGGTCCCAAATACCACTGCTGTTTTCTTTTTCATAAACGTTTTACCTTTTTATAATTATTTATATTTTTATTTTCTATATTTTTATTATATATTATATTTTTGTTTTGTCAATAGTTTTTTATCGTTTTTTATAAAAAAGTAGCAAAAAAGAATCAGGACTACTCCTGATTCTCCATTTTTAAGCAATATCAAATTTTAATTGACCAGCTTTGACACCAATCTTGAGGGTCTTGCCTGCTACCAGTTCTCCCTTAAGAAGGAATTCTGCCAACTTGTCTTCCACTTCTGTTTGCAGGGTTCTGCGAAGTGGGCGAGCTCCCATTTCTGGATTGTAACCTTGGCTTGCCAGTAACTTCAACGCTGAAGCTTGCAGTTTCAAGTCGATACCCTTCTCTGCCAGGCTAGCAATCAATGGTTTCACCATAATCTTGACAATTTCCTGCATATGTTCGCTATCCAAGCTATGGAAGACTACCTTTTCATCAATACGGTTGATAAACTCTGGTCGATAAGTCTTTTTCAGCTCTTCAAAGATGCGTTTTTCCATATTTTCCTGGTCAAAACGAATGTCTTTGGCTCCAAAACCGACCGTCTTGTCATCACGAAGGGCTGTCGCACCAAGGTTTGACGTCATGATAATAATGGTATTTGAAAAATCAACCTTGCGCCCCTTGCTATCTGTCAAGACACCGTCGTCCAGAACCTGCAAGAGGACATTAAAGATGTCTGGGTGGGCCTTTTCTACCTCGTCAAAGAGGAGCACAGAGTAAGGTTTGTTGCGAACCTTCTCGGTCAACTCCCCACCTTCTTCATAGCCCACATAGCCTGGAGGAGCTCCATTGAGACGGCTAGCTGCGAATTTCTCCATATATTCACTCATATCAAAGCGGATAAGGGCTGATTCGTCATCAAAGAGAACTTCTGCCAGAGCCTTGGCCAATTCGGTCTTACCGACTCCTGTCGGCCCTAGGAACATAAAGGAACCAATCGGACGCTTGTGACTGCGAATACCTGACTGGTTGCGACGAATGGCACGGCTAATACTTGAAACAGCTTGATCTTGGCCGATGACACGTTTGTGTAGTTCCGCTTCCAAGTTCAGATATTTCTTAGCATCCGTTTGCGTCAGTTTTTGGACTGGGATACCTGACAAGCGACTCAAGGTAGTCAAAATATCGGATTCTGTCACCAAGTCTTTATAGACAGGGACTTCCTGCTCTTTTGCGATTAACTGGGCAGCTTGTTTCCACTTGCCATCCATCAAGGCCTTGTCAGCTGGACTCAAGTCAGATTCGTCTGCTTTCACATGCTTGGATTTGTTTTGCACTGTTGCTGCCGCTTCATCCAATAGATCGATGGCAGAGTCTGGTAAGTGACGACTGGTCAAGTAACGATGCGCCATCTTAACAGCTGTTTCAACGGCTTCATCTGTAATTTGCACACGGTGATGTTTCTCATAGGTCGCTTTCAAACCTTGCAAAATTATCATACTGTCAGCTAAACTTGGCTCTTCAATCGTCACTTTGGCAAAACGACGAGAAAGGGCAGCATCTTTTTCGATGTGTTTTTGATATTCTTCCTGAGTGGTGGCCCCAACTGTTCTCAAAGTTCCGCGAGCTAAGGCTGGTTTCAAGATATTGGCAGCATCCAGAGTCGAATCAATACCGCTTCCAGAACCCATAATGGTGTGGAGTTCATCGATAAAGAGGATCACTTTGCCATCTTCCTCGATATCCTTGATGATGTTGTTCATACGCTCTTCAAAGTCACCACGGAAACGTGTCCCTGCAACAACATTCATCAAGTCAAGCTCTAACACGCGCATCTTGGCCATTTCCGCAGGTACATCCCCACTAGCAATACGCTGAGCAAGACCAAGTGCTAGAGCTGTTTTCCCGACACCCGCATCTCCAACCAAGACCGGATTGTTCTTGGTCTTCCGACTCAAAATCTGAATCATACGTGAGATTTCCTTGTCACGACCGATAACTGGCTCTAACTTGCCAGAACGCGCTTGCTCCGTCAGGTCATGAGTATAATCCTCTAAACCGCCACTTTGAGCTTGAGGCATGCCCATCATATTGGCCATGGAATTTTGCTTGTCAGTTACTGTGCGATGACGTTGACGCAAAGCCTTGAGATCTTCTCTAGTCCAGCCAGCACGCTCTTCTAGATTACGACGAAGAGCGGCAATTCTGACCTGATCTTTCTGGTCTTCATAAGAGAAGCCTGCTCTCTCCAAGATGCGAGTTGCCAAAGCATTACCATCATGCAAAATCGCATAGAGGACATGCTCTGTCCCTAGCACCTTTGCATGGACCACTGAGGCCACATACTCTGCTTCTGCAAAGAGAACCTCTAAACGATGGGAAAAGGGTAATTCCGTAAAAGTTTCATCTTGGCTATAGTCGGTTTCAGTCAGTTCCAACGCAACCTCTTCTAAACGGTCCATTTCATAAGGATAATCATTTAGAGTCGCACCTGCCACACTGTAACTGTGATTGGACATGGCAATCAATAAATGCCAAGACTCTAGATAACGGGCTCCAAAATGGCTCGCAACCATGTAGGCACTCTCGATACATTCATTCAATGCTTTTGAATAGTTCATCTTACTTCTCTTTTCTATCTACCTCTTGTAATAGCTGTCGGAGCATATTGGCACGGACAACTGAAGATTCTTCTCCTAGGACACGATCTGTTGCTACAGAAGTCAGCAAGGTCATCTCTTGCTTGGTCATCAAGTCCTGATCCACCAAAAGCTGGAGAATATCCTCATAAATCTCCTGACTAACTCGCTCACCAATCGAGTAAAGCAAATCGCGGAGCATCTCATGATGACTGGAAAATTCAATCCGCCCTATGCGAATGTAGCCTCCGCCGCCACGCTTGCTCTCAACCAAGTAACCTCTGCTTTCAGTAAAACGTGTCTTGATGACGTAGTTGATCTGACTTGGTACAACCTGAAAGGTATCAGCTAACTGGCTCCGCTGCAATTCCACGATACCAGACTGGTCTAAAATCGCCTTGATATAGGCTTCGATATGATCTGATGTATTTTTAAATCTCATAGTAAATCAAACTCCTTCTTTGAACCTTGACTATCTTTGACTATACTATCATTTAACACTCTATAAGTCAAATTTTTAAGGCTCAACCATTGGAAATACTGACTTTTTTAAAAAATACTTTGGCATTAATTCGCCTTAGTTTTTCTTGAAAGTTCCTAAAAAAGTCCACAAAAAAGAGCCCTAAAAAGGGCGTAATATTGACGAGTTCCGCAGGCAAGAAACTAGCACCTTTGAAGGTGCTTTTTTATTCATCTAATCAATTATCAATAATAATGTTACAATAACTATAATATAAACAATAACTTTCTGAAAGGATTAACATGGATAAGATAGAAATGATTTCTTTTTCAATCCTACTTGATGAAGTTGCTGAAGTAAGGCAACTGCTTGAAAATATTGTAAGTTTGGATAAGACAGTTTATTCAGAACTATCAATAGGTATCCTTCCTTTTGTATCATCTCTCTGTGATGGAATACTAAAGTTTTTACCCAGAGATGTTCATAGTGATTTTCCAAATATTGGAGAACAGGAATTTCAAAAAATAATATCTAGTGTCCGAGTGAGTTATAAGCAATACTCTGATAAAAAATTTAGCAAGGCTAACAAACTGATACTTGAAATAGAGAGACGCTTTTATTCACAAATGGTAGAAAATTACAATTTATTTCAAAAACTCGTAATCAATATTTTTGGACAACATGATTTAGGGGTATATTACTTCAACGAAATTCCATACGCTAACACTAACCAATATCATATTTACCTAGAAAGTATTTTATCGAAAACTGATAAAAAGGATATTTCCTATTTTGATAAAAGAGCTACTGATTTATTTTTTGAATTTAGCAAAGCTTTAGGAACTTTAATTAATTCAGTAAATCAAAAAACTATTAAGAAGCCTACAATCCAGGATATTAAAATTGAAAACTTTGAACAACGTGATTTTTTCTTATTTGAATCTAAAAGAAGGAATTTTTTAACAGGAGTTCTGCCTACGGGCACTCAGTTATTCTTATTTAACATATTATGCCAGAATAATTTTGTAGTACATATTATGCCAAGTGTCTTAAAATCAAAAAATTACTTTTTTACACGCTCGCTAAGCCAATGCTATTTAGTTAGTATTACAGCCTTACGCTTGATTCTTAATAAGGAAAGCTCTTTATTTCCTGATTTCCAACGGGAGGAAGTTGTTGATATCCTTGATCGCAAAGAAAAAGTTTTTAACTTCCGACAAGATTTTAGAAATAATATATTTCATTATAAAATTTCAAATGTCCCATTACAAATATTTACCAATCCCCCGAAATTCTTTGAAGAACTGATTGAATTTCATTCCTCAAAAAATTTTAAAGAGTATCAAAAACTATTATTGGAAGAAATCTTAAAAATAAATGACATAATCAATTCATTTATCAATTGAAAATTAGGTCTTATTTCAGAAAAATATTTTCATCTCAATTCTATTTTAGAAAAACTAATACTTTTTTCTAAAAACAATAAGTTTTTACCCCCTTTTTCTCTGAACATCTCCGACTTGGAAAAAGTTCCCTTCACCGGTACCCTACTGGCCAAAAAGATTTTTTAAAAGGTGGGGGGAGTGTCAATATCCTTTCAATTCCACAAATCTTTTAGCGATTACCTTTCTACGGCTATTTATATAACGAGTAGTTTTATTTAGTTTCTCTGCCACGTCTTCCCAAGTCGCACCAGCTTCTAAATATCTCATTTTAAAAATGACTAGATCACTTTCAATTAAGTTTTCCATCAAGGTATCTACAACTAGTTTGAAGCCTTCTAAATATCTTAGTGTTTGGTCTTCTTCAATTCTAATGATGGTTGCTTCAGTAGAACTATATACTGTCTTGCCTTTCCCACCAGTATAATCTTCAGCGCTATGTTTCTTATTATGTATTAGTTCCTGTCTTCTCAAATAAATTTTATTAGCAAGCGTTCCATATCGTCCTAACTCAATATCTATCCCGTCCAGATCTCTGTTACTCAACTCGTACATAGGCAAGTACCTCCGCTTAAATTTAAAAATTTTTTTCTTTCAATTTTTCAAATTGTAAATTCTGTCAAACTGACAAAAAGCGCTAAAAGCCTTCCAACACTCCACTTACCAGGTATCATTGTTTTAAGTTTGACAACTCTTCAATATGACAAGTTCAAGGGAAATTTCTTTAATTTGTTCCCTCAGTTTCTCATATCTTACATTCTGTGAAACTCACTCCATTCTGTAAACCCCTGATATACCTTGCTTTCAAGCTATTACTTCTTTTCAGTTTATGCTTACTTTGTTATGTGAAACTTAGTAAAGCATAAAAGTAGGACTAGCGATATCTCTTCTGTTTCAGCCATATATCACTAGCCTTACTTAATTTGTTCCCTATTTTTCTAAATACTCTTTAATGTCCCGATATTCCTTAGAAAAATCCATCCACCCGCTAATATCAGGGTTTAAGAATGGTAGGACAGTAAGCGGACTTACTTCCGTTCGATATAGCGATAGAGAATGTTTCTGACTTATTTCCCTGACTACACCTGTATGGATTTCTTCTACATCCTTCTTTAGTTCTTGAATTTCATCATATGCGTCCAGAATTCGTCTAAGTTTCTTTCGGTATTGTTTATAGATCTTCTTAGCTTCCATCCGTTGCTTAGTTTCTTTAAAAATGTATTCAAAGATGACTGCTTTAGCTTCTGAAAAATCACTATTATATTTTTCCTGAAGAGAATTAATAGCTTTTTCCATCTTTTCAAGCTGTTCCAAAGACTCTAAGTTGTTAGATAAAAAATTATCTATATTCTCAAATGAAACTACTTGATTGCCTAAAAGACTCTTCCTTTTTTCGCTTAACTGTTCTCGTGCTGAATTAATCTTACTTTTTTTATTATCTAGATCATCCAGTGTTTCAAATACTTGATTAATATACATTTCTTTCTCCTAGTTCCATTGAATAAAGTAACCACAATCTTCTTCAACTTTTTTTACATCAAATCGGGTATGTAAAATCAACCGTTTCCCAAAATAGTCATTCGCATTCACCCAACTAAGTGTATCTTTCTTGCGATCAAACAAAGTAACAAAGTTTTCTAGATCTCCGATAAAGCCTTTTTGGTCACCTTTATTCCCTAATGTTGTATCATCTACAATTAAAAAGTTATCTACAAAGAATGTTTCACTTGTTCCTGCCTCTTTATCAACTTTAAGAAGATAATTTCCTGAAGTGTCTTTCATTTTTTCTAAGACACTAAATAGTGATTGACTAACAACCATAGATACATTGCGCTCTGGATTGATTAAAGAAACAATAGATTTCAAGTCGTCCATACTTGTAGCAGTCTGCACTTTCGCAGTTTGGAGAATTTTCCCAATCTCTCTATTTCGTGTTCTACGTTTTAATTTAATAATCTTCTTACCGAGAAAATCCGTTAAATTATATTGGCCATCATCTAATTGTTCCTGTGAAAAATCAAGTTTTCCACTGAATAATTTAACTAAGTAATCAACGCTGATAGTTTTCTTTTTATCTGCTTCTGTTCTCTCAACCGAATTTTCGCTAACTTCTTGTAATGAATCAGATTCAAAGTCAGTTACTTCATACTCCCCACCACGGGTACGAGTCTCAATAACATTTACTAGATCAACCAATTCTTTACGTTGATGTTCATCTTCATAACTATCAAGGATTGGTTTTTCAATGAGTACATGATTATTTTCTACGTTCATCCCTCTAGTGTTATAACCTGTACTTCGGATATAAGCTTCTAGATTTTCTTTTTGTTTAACTAAGTTAGTTGTCATTTTTTGCTCCTTCATCTTTTAATATCTGATTTTTGTTTATAATTTTTTCTAAAATTCTTTGCTCTTAGCTTTTCTTTTATGACTCTCCGAGCCTTTAGAATCATTTTTTCTAAATTTTGATTTGTTTTGTTTTTTAGCATATTTTTCTAGTATTTCTTGTTTCCGTTGTTCTAAGCTATCATCTTCTTTTTTACACTGAGAAAAGATTTTCTGTCTTTTATCTGGATCCATAGAAAACTTATTGGCTACTACATACCCTAAAGAAGTATCTCCTGACATCTTCCCTCACCCCCTTTCTATGCAAACAAAAAGGGACATACCAATAGCATTATATGCTTACGGTATGTCCCTGAGTTGTTCTCAATAGACTTATTTTTTAGTTTCTTTTTTGACTAGATGGGTAAACTTCCCATCTGAATAGAATAAAGTAACTTCTCCAAAACTTGGAACTTTTTCTACCTCTATTATACCACATTTTTCGTAGACAACAAAACCTTTTTCTGTTGCAAATCGCATTTTATCATCATTCATTGATATTCTCCCCTCACTGTGTTGATAGTGTATCTCTTATCTTTGATCGTAAAAGCCTTGAAAGTGTTCCCTTCTAAACCTTTCAAAATTCTACTTGAATTTCTAGCATTGTATACCGTCCGCAGTTCACTACTATCTAGGTTCGTGTTGAAAATCGTAGTTTCTCGATTATTGATAATATCAAACAAGAAATCCTGTTCCCAATCACTCTTAGGGGTTACCATCCCATTTTTTGCCCCCAGGTCATCAATGATTAGAAAATCAACATCAACAAGCTTTTTAACCGCCTCATACTCTGTTAAGTTTGCATTTCTTCCATAAGCCCAGCCTTCTTTTATCTGCTTGATAATCTCGGTTAAGCTGACAAATAAGACACTCTTAGGCTCGTTCTTCTCTCTGAAGCTCTCATTGATTTCTTTTGCCAGAGCAAGCGATAAATGACTTTTTCCGATTCCTGTGCTACCACTGATTAAAGTATTTCCCGTCATACCTGCAAGGTACTTCTGGGCTTGACCTTTTACAAACTCTAACATCTGACGCTCCTCTGTCGTCTTAACAAAGAAATTATCAAACGTTGCCCCCTTCAACTCGTTAGGAATCGTACTATCACGAATTAAGACATCATAAGTTTTAAAGTAAGCTTGCCTGTCCTCGAACTGCTGCAATAGGTCTTTCTCTTTCTGTTTAATCTCTCCCTTCACGCACTCCGGGCAAAATGCTTGTACTTTTCTTTCTGAACTCCCTAACACTGGTACAGAAATTTCCCAGTAATTTACCTGGTGAATATCGCAAACCTTGTCCGATATTTTTCTGTTATTAAATTCTTTAAATTGTTCCTTCATCTTTGTAACTCCTAAAATGGTAGATCTGGGAAGTTATCTTCAGACTTCCCTCTTATCGTTTTAGGCTTTTGATTCAAATAACCATCAAACTTAGATCCGAAAAGTCTTTCTGGTCTCAGATATTTAGAAAATTCAGGACTATCCTTCCATTCTGCCGTTTTTATATCTATCACCTGTTTAAAATCTTCAAGTGTATAGCCTTCTTTGAATCGTGCTAGTAAAAGCCTTTTTGTCTTATCAACAAACTTATACCTCTTATTAGCTACTTGATTCAGATAAACAATAGGAATCCAAAGTTCTTTATGTTTTGTTTTCTCTAAATCTTTTATAGCTGTTTCTTCAAGCCAAGTAGGAAAATTGTAGTCGGGATTTCCCGACAATATATTATCTAAATATAAATTACTACTCTTACTATTAACTCTATTCTCTTTCTCTATCTCTGTTGGACATGAGTTGGAAATAGTCTTTTTATTTTGGACATTATCCAATTTTGCTAAATCTTGACTATTTTTTCTTTGTTCTCGCTTGTATTTTGCCCAGTTTGTTTCACTCTCAACCATGGCTTTTGCTTGTGATAATGTAGCATGTCCATCATCGTCTATCTGAATCAGTCCGCATTTTGTAAAATATGCAACCGTCATATTGATATCATCTTCAGAAACATCTAGTTTTAAAGCTAATTCCTGTACCAAACTATCAAAATAGCCTTCATAGTACAAAATACAATCATCTTCTAAACTTTCCAACATAAGACGGATATAAATCACTGTCATAGTGTAGCCACCAGTCATATTTTTCAGTCGTTTAATAAAAAGATTATCAAAAAACTTCTTATCAACTTTTAACCAAAAATATATTTTAGTCTTTGCCATCATCTACCCCCAAAAACTTTAAAACGTCTGAGACTTTATAATACGCTTTTCTAGTATCTTCAATAGGCGGTATATACTGTGGCAGTCCCGCACCTTCCCATTTTGTTAAGGTTTTATCTCCTATGCCCAGTTCTTCCTTTAGTTCCACCTTGCTAATCAAATCTAATCTTTTTTGAGGTGCTTTCTCATGGCTTTTTAAATATCGTTCCACTGCTTCCAAAATCTTAGACTTTAAATCTTCAATCATTTTTTCAAACATCTTAGTACCCCCATGGCTTAACCCCTGCAAGCTGAATATATCGCCCATAATCAGGGCTTAAATCCTCGCTAGTCGTTTCTATCGTCTGTGTACTCTCTCGCTCGATTTGGGCGCTTTTTTTGCGGTCTCGGCGGTTTAGATAAAGTAGTAGGGCAAGCAGTAGCAAAGTAAAGACAATAGACTGCGTATTGCTTAATTCTAGTTCATTCATGCTATGCCCTCTCTTTGTAATTCTTGATATAATTTACTTGATAGCTTCGCTCCATCTTCAGAAAGTCGTACACCTCTTCTGGAGTTACTTTATCATCTAAAAAGTCAATGATAAACTGAAAGAGGTTCGGATTTCTATCCTTGATTTCAGTAATTCGGTTGTCAAATTCTGATTGTGTCATGTTATCTAGATCTAGAGTCATATTTTTCTCCATTAGCCTTTCCTTGTCCTTTTTCTTGCCTGTTTTCTATATGGTATGCTTCACCACTCCAAACGCTGGGCGATTGCCCCAAGTTGGCGAACGCTTGTAGCGGTGTTTCGTGAGTAATTACCCATCTTTTAGCTAAACAAGGTCTTAGAATCACCCTGTCAGCACTTGATTTTCAAAACCTTTTCTAATTGCTTGCCTGCTCTTCGGTTTTTCTTTAGGTATTTGATAGAATAGATATTTTTTGCTATAATCAAAGCATAGAAAAAATTTCTATACTCTGAATTGTGTCGCTTGCTCTCCTCGTCTAAAATTTGAGCAAGTGATTTTTTTATTTTCTTTTTGCATGATTACTACCTGACTTTGGTTTATAAAGCAAGTCTTTACTTTCGATAAGATCTAGAATCCAGCTGAATCCCTGCTCTACTGTTTCAAGAAATGCGCCCAGGTCTTCACTGTCCAAGTTCTCGTAGTTCATACAAAGATATTCGGCTAGTTGTCTGTCTTTCTCAACTAGCTTTTTAAAATCCTTGGAATACTTAGGAATTTCTAACCCTTTGGCATTTGTAACTGTCTTAAAATCATTTTCCATTTTCTATACTCCTATACTTTAAAAATTAATTCCTTAATTTCTGAATACCCCCTATTCAAATTAATCATAGCTATTGCCATATCTTCCAAACGTTGGTAGTTTGTCAGTTCTGCACTTGTCAAGCCATTAATGCCGTTCTTACTTTCCCGCTCCTTCATGAGTTGCACTTTATTCTTCCCTGTCACTCCCTTTAGTAGTAAGTTTGTCAGGGTACTATAGGCATGCTTGGGTGCTTTCTCCCATGTTTGAATAGCTTCAGTTAAACTTTTACGCTTTGGCTTTTCCAGTTCTCTTTGAAGATAGCGTTTAGAAAGTTCATCACGCATTTCAAAAAAGGCTTTGACTAGGTTCTTCTTAAACTCTTTTACGGGTTCTGTATTTCGTAAGTAAGTGATCAGCAATGTTGCTTGTTGCTCATTCAAAATATAATCCCGTACATTTTGCCCACTCTCTGAAGGTGAAATTTTAAATTGCACCTTTCCGAAGCTTTCAAAGTCCTCTCGGTGCTTATTCAGCAAAATCTTCAAATGTCTGTGCTTAATTTCAGCGCATTCTGCAACGATACTGCTCAGTGTATACGGCTCTTTCTTGCCGTCCATATAAACCAATTCCATTGTTTCGCTCCTTTCTTCTTGTTGCTCGTGCTTGCCACCTAAAACAGTACCAAAGTAAATCATTGAGGTAGGGAAAATTTAGGAGAGAATAAACCCCTACAAACCCTTGATACTGCCATAGGTAGCAAGCATCTTAATCTAGCGAATCGTTAGCTAGTCTGATAAATCAATTTCCAGTGGTAAAGCACCATACAAGAAATCTGTAAACATAAACCAAAATAGTGATTGGTTGACTCCTTTCTAATAGTCTTCTGCAAGCCACTGCATGGCTTTTTGGTAAATGCTCGGCTTTACTTCGCCACCGTTTCGGATTTTTCTGTAGGTGACTTGTGTAACTCCGATTTCCTCGCCTGCTTGCTTTGCAGTCAATTTCTTGTCTGCCTGCTTTCGGCGAATCGCTTTTGCTTGTGTTGAGGTAATAAGCAATGAAGTTCCTCCTTTCTTTTTCGCCACATTGTGGCGTTTTCATATAAACAATGCACCACTTAATGATACTTTGTCAAGTGTTTTTATTATTTTTTAAAAAAAATTGCCAAATTGTGGCGCATAATGGTATAATTGCTACGAGGTAATAATAAAATGAATAGACTAAAGGAATTAAGAAAAGACAAAAAACTAACTCAAGTAGAATTTTCTAAAGAAATCAAAATACCATATAGAACCATACAACGTTGGGAAAACGGTAAAAGCCAAATCAAACCAGAAAAAGCTCAATTAATAGCCGATTACTTTAATGTAAGTGTTGCCTATCTACTCGGATATAGTGATGACCCAGAAACTCCATTTAAAGAATATAGTCCTACTCCTCGTGAATTTGCTTCTTGGAGAGAGTTCGATTATATGCAACTTTCTAAAACTGACTTAGATTTTGATGTATATCAAACATTAAGAAAAGAAGTAGATCCCCTTCTGCTAGAATTAATTCTTAATTATTCTTTTTCTGAAGAAGAAGAGAGAGAGTTGTTAAGAGAAATTGCAAAAAAATTTGCAAAAAACGATGCTGTTTCTTTTTTAAAACTTGATAATAAAAAATAAAATATTTAAATCAAAGGAGTAACCCCCATGGGATTTTTTGATACTGTAAAACAAGAAGGTAGTTTTTCTACCGCTTCTGGAGTAAATGGACTACACTACGTTGTCCTTCAGGTAACTTTAAAAGAAAAGTTTTTCGGCACTGGATCAGGAAACCTTACAGAATTAGAAGATGTTATCAATAAACAAGCTTCAAAAGGTTATCGCCTGCACACAATCACAACCGCCAATGGTGGAAGCAAAGGACTAGGCGGTGGCGACCGTATCCAAGCCACAATGGTTTTTGAGAAGATTATCTAAAACCTTTCCTGATTTCTAAGCTTTTCTCTGTCTAAATAATTAGAATAGTCACCTAACATTTAATAATGAGTTCTCTTCATTTGCTGAAATATAGCCAAATTACTTTAGTGAATTACAAGAAGAATACAATGACTATACCCTTAAAGTGACAAGTCGGAACAAAGATAAAAATTAAAAATATACTTTACTTGCTAAAATAGTAATTCCAAAATTTATTTTGTACAACAAGAAAAACATAAGTATTTATAAAGAAAGATAAAATGAATTATTCAAACTTAGATGATGCACAAGTGCAAGAAATTATAAATAGATTAAAACATCCTAAAAATCAGCTAACTTTTGATCAGATTTACAACACCATTTCCGCAATGTTTGGTAAAATAGAAGTGGACGAGACTATAATTGACGATGATGATATCCAATATATTCTTCATATCTTTCGAGGTAGATTAAACAATGAACGTTTCAGCATACATCTTCGACTAAAAGATTTTCACGACCACATAGTTAGAGTTGACATTCATCCATCGAACAGACACATTAATCCTGATGGAAAAGTTATTATTGGTAGTCATATACATATCTATTCCAATAAACACGACAAGAGAGATTCCATTGCAATACCTTTGAAAGATTCTAACTTCCCTAATGTAAATCAGATAATAGATGTATTTACGGAATTTATATCATACACAAATATAAGAAAGGAGAAAGATAATGAATAAGTCCAACACATTGAAAAAAGTATACTTCGACTGGCTTATGAAAGAGTATCGCTTCGCTGACCTTGACAATCATACTGTTGAAATCAGTACTCCTTTTTTAGATAACGATTTTGACCATATCATTCTATATGCTGAATTCTTGAACAATGGTCGAGTTACCTTAACAGATGACGGCTGGACTATCAACAACCTAAAAAGTCACGGCGTAAATTTAAACGGCCGAACCTTACATAAAAACAATATTCTAAACACAATTGTGAGTAGTCTAGGCACTGAGTTAAATAATAATGAACTTTGTATAACTACTAGCTTGGAAAAATTTCCTCTAGCTAAACAACGTCTTCTTCAAACAATCATGCAAGTAAATGATATGATTGTATTAAAAGATAAAAATGTAAAGAATATTTTCCATGATGAAGTCGAGGAAATTTTAAGAAAAAGAGAAGTATTTTTTACAAGCAGAACTTCGTTTTCTGGTAGAGAAGGAATTACAGTTCAATTTGATTTTACAATCCCTACACGAAAAAATGAAAAATTGATTAGAACTATTTCAAATGGTAATGATCTTAACAGAGCAAAATTACTTGCAATGGATACTAGAATTCTCCAAAATCATAAACATAATGCAGAATATGTTGCACTTATTGATGACACAAGTCATAAGTTTGAAAAAATGGTAGAAACAAAGGCAATCTTTGAAGAAAATACCAAAGCAAAAATTTTACTGTTGCCTCATACTAAATTTTTAGAAGAAGAAGACATATTGACAAACTTCGCTTAAATAGTTTTAAATTCTAAAGTTACTCCAGTCTTCTTACTTTAAATATCAATTTAAAGTTGACAAATGGCTTCAAATGGATTAAGCTTAATTTAATCTTATGAATGGTTGCAGTAGCGACCTACCAAAAGGAGCCTCTAACGAAGCTCCTTTTGTGCTTTGTCTCGAGATGTAATCAATGAGCCTTTTTACAAATATTAAAAATTGATAAATACTTTGATTAGGAATTTTCACTAATTAAGTTTAACGCCTCTACAAGCTCTATATAGCCTTGTTTCCTACTCTGGTATATAATATTCTTCTGACTGCTTAAAATCGAAAATAGGGGCATTCTCATAGCTCCTCGCATGGTATAAACTCAAAACCTTTTCTAATTGCTTGCCTGCTGATGGAAAAGGAGTTAAAACCATGAAAATCACACAACACACGAAAAAAGACGGATCAGCAGTCTACCGCTCTAGTATCTATCTTGGCATTGATTCTGTAACTGGTAAGAAGGTCAAGACTACCATATCAGCACGAACAAAAAAAGAACTCAGAAATAAGGCCACTCAGGCCAAGGTAGAATTTGAGAAAAACGGCTCTACACGGAAGCAACGCTCACATATAACAACCTATAGCGAACTTGTGGACTTGTTTTGGCAAACCTACCAGCATACCATAAAGACTAATACGCAGATAAAGATAAAAGGCTGCTTAAATAATTACCTCTTGCCCTCATTTGGTACTTACAAACTAGATAAACTTACCCCTGTTATTATCCAAACTCAGGTAAATAAGTGGGCAGATGAGTACAATCAGGACGGAACGGGATATAAAGAATACAATCACCTTCATGCCTTAAATAAACGTATTCTACAGTATGGAGTTTCTATTCAAGCATTAGACAATAACCCTGCTCGTGATGTTGTCATTCCTAGAAAGATAACAAGAGATAAGAAAGAAATTAAATACTTTCAAGATCAGGAACTTAAAAACTTCCTCTCCTATCTCGATAGCCTAGAAAATACCTTTATCAATTTTTATGATACCGTGCTTTATAAGACACTCCTAGCTACTGGACTGCGTATCCGTGAATGTCTGGCCTTGGAATGGTCTGATATTGACCTGCAGAACGGAACAATCGATATTAACAAAACACTCAACATTTTAAACCAGGTAAACACTCCTAAGACAAAATCAAGCTATAGAGTTCTAGATATCGATCATAAAACAGTGCTCATGCTTCGTCTCTACCGAGCAAGACAAGCAGAAAACGGTAGAAACATTGGCTTAACCTATGAGAAAGTATTCTCTGATAGCTTTGATAACTATGTCAATACTCGAAAGGTTGATTATCGCCTACATAAGCACTTAAAAAACGCTAACTGTACTGATTTAGGCTTTCATGCTTTCCGACACACTCACGCTAGTATCTTGCTTAATGCCGGACTACCATACAAGGAAATATAGACACGGCTTGGTCATGCAAAAATATCTGTAACTATGGACACTTACAGCCATTTATCAAAAGAGAACCAAAAAAGAGCAGTCTCATTCTTTGAAACTGCCCTAGAAAAAATAAAAAGTTCTTAAAAAAATCCACAAAATTAAAACAGCGATACATAAAACCTTTATGTATCAACGATTATAGAATGATTTCGGTATAATTGACTATTATACCGAAATTTTTGATTTTTTAAAAGAAAAAGGACGCTGATAAAGAATAATCTTCACCAACTCCCTATTTTTCTACTTATCTAAGCCCAATTCCACCAAGATTTGACGTTTATAGGCAATCTTTTGGACTTCCTTGTCTTCGCTCTGGGACCAATCTAGTTTGACTTCAGAAACGATCTGTCCCGGCCGATTTTTTAAGATATAGATGCGGTCACTGAGATTGAGGGCTTCCTCAATACTATGTGTGATGATCAAGGTTGTCAGTTGCAACTGCTTATGAATCTCCAGATACCAAGCGTGTAGTTCCATCTTTGTCATCTCATCCAAGGCGCTAAAGGCTTCGTCTAAAAGAAAGAGTTTGTGTCCGAAAAGGTAGGTCCGAAGCAAGGCCACACGCTGACGCATCCCACCACTGAGCTCATGAGGATACTTATCCCGTACGGCTGTCAGCTGGAAGGTCGCAAGGATATCATCCGCTCGGGCAATAGCTTCTGCCTTGTCAACCTTTTGAATCAAGAGGGGCAGGATGATATTACCAAGCACCGTCTTGTGCTCCAAGAGGAGATCCTTTTGCAACATATAACTCACGCGCCCCTTGGGATTCTCCTCTCCATCAAGGACAATTCTTCCCGACTGGACTTCTAAAATTCCTGCAATCAGGTTAAAGAGGGTAGTCTTGCCTACACCACTGGGACCTAGGATAGAGACTACTTCACCTGAAGTCACCTGCAGGTTAATGTCCTCTAAAATCCTATCATCGTCGTAGGCATAGCTTACATGTTCTAGTCTAATTTCTGTCATTATTTTACAAATTCGTTGGTGAAGCCTTTGTCTGTCAAGTCTTCTTTGAGGATACCATTTTCTTTATCCCACTTGTAGAAGGCATTCCAGCGTTCTGCGTCAAATTGTCCCCACTTCTCCTTGTCGCTTGCGTATTCTTTCGACAAGTATTTTTGCGATTCGATGACAAAATCACGTTTTTCCTTGAGTTCGGGAGCATTCTTGATGAGGATATCTGCAGCTTCTTCTGGGTGTTCCATAGCGTATTGGTAGCCTTTTTTGATAGCTTGGATGACTTTACGTGCTTCTTCTTTGTTATCTTTGAGGTAGTCGTTGTTAGCAATGATAACTGGTGAGTAGTAGTCAAATTCCTTGACGTAGTCTTTCAAATACATGAAGTTAGCATCTACACCTTGAGATTTAGCAAGGATACCGTCCCAACCGTAGTAGATCCAAGCAGTGTCAAAGACGCCATTGGCAATTGGTGTGATGGAGTTTGAGTCGTTGTTTGGTACTTTTTCGACCTTCTCAAAGTCCCCACCTTGAGATTCTACCAAGGTTTTCAACATAGCCAACTCTGTTGGGTCATTCCAAGTTCCGTATTTCTTCCCAACCAAGTCTTTTGGACTGGTGACATTGTCAGATTTACGAGAGATGATTCCTGATGTATTGTGCTCTACGATAGCGGCAACGGCAGTAATCCCTGCCCCTTTTTCCAATTTCTTAGCCATGTAGTCTTGGAAATAGATAGCAAATGGCGCCTTGCCATTGATTACCAAGTCAGATGAGCTTTCTTCTGGTGGCAATTTCAAGTCAACATCCACTCCAGCTTCCTTGAAATAGCCTTTCTCCTTGGCTACATAAAGTCCCGTGTGGTTGGTATTTGGCGTCCAGTCTAGGATAAAATCAATCTTTTTGAGTTCCGCTTCCTTACTGTCTTTAGAAGCAGTTCCTTGGCCACAAGCTACAAGCACAACAGCTACAAGAGCTGTTACAATCGTTAAAAACACTTTCCATGTTTTCTTCATTTTCATTTCCTCTTTTCTTTTTCAAAAACGCTCTATTTAAGTACGTTTCCATTTAATCACATATTTTTCACTAATATCGACCAGCTTCATCCCCAGAAGACTGATGAGTGACACCAGAATAATAATGGCAAACATGGTATCATACTGAAACAGTTTTTTAGACTGAATCATGTAGACACCAAGACCCTCAAAGCCTCCCAACCACTCAGATACTACTGTTGTGATAAAGGCATAGGAGACACTGACCCTCAGACCTGCATAAAAGTAGGGCAGGCTGACTGGGATTTTAAAATGCCAAAGGATTTGCCAAGGCTTGGCCCGCATCAGACTAAACAAGGTCAGCATATCCTTGTCACAATGTCTAAAACCGTCCAAAATACTGACAATGATCGGGAAGGTTGTCGTCAGGATAATCAAGACAATCTTGGGCAAAATCCCATAGCCCAGCCACAAGACCAAGATAGGCGCTATAGCAATGGTTGGAATGGTCTGAACAACCACCATCATAGGATAAATCAGATCATTGAGCCAAGCCAGGCTATCCATGAGCACAGCCATGAAACAGGCAATCAGGACACCCAGAACAAGACCTAGTAAAGCCACCCTCAAGGTCGCCCAGCTATGGTGCCAGAGAAATTCTCTGTCACGAACAAAGGACTGGAGAATCTCAAGAGGAGTTGGCAGGATAAACTTGGGTAAAAGTTTGAATATTCCCGCTAACTGCCAGACCGACAAGACTCCGAGAAATCCCAAAAGACTAATCTGTCGTCTTATCATACTTTTCAAGTTTCTCATCGATGCTTAAAATCTCTCCTATATTTATTTTGACATTGGCAAAGACATTATCTGCCTCCTGCCCAGCCACTTCAAGCGCTTCTTTGAGAATGCGCATGAGCTCATCAAACTCCCCTTCCAAAACCGTTTCAAAGGGTGTCACCACCATGGTCACGGATTGAGTTTGCAGATAAGCAATCACTCGATCGATAATAGCAATTCGATCAATCCCCTGTGATAGGGGCAAGACTTGCAAGGCAATGCTTGCTTTCATAAAAACCTCCTCTTCCCAGGCTTCCTTTTGACAAAAAGAAAAACCTTCACCATATATACGGAAAAGGTGCAGAATTCGACTAAGTATCCTTCCCTACGCTGGCATTACCCAGATCAGGTGCGGTCGAAGTTTAACACTTCCTCTCAGACTGTACACAGACTCCCGTATCTTATATGGACATATGATAACGCAAAATAAGTAGGATGTCAAGGAAACTGCTTACAGAAAACCATGAAAAAGAGTTTGAAGGCAAATGCTTCAAACTCTATCATATCTTTCTTATTTAGCCTCGTACCAGGTTGCTCCTTCATTCTCATCAGCGATGAGGGGAACACTGAGCTGGATGGCTTCTTCCATGGTTTGTTTCACTAGAGCTTTAACGGCTGCTAGTTCTGATTTCGGAACCTCAAGGACGATTTCATCGTGCACTTGCAAGAGCATCTTGGTCTGATAACCACCTTCAACTAGAGCTTTGTCTAGCTGAATCATAGCAATTTTGAGAATATCCGCCGCCGATCCCTGGATAGGGGAGTTAATGGCTGTCCGCTCCGCAAAACCACGAATGTTAAAGTTGCGCGAATTGATATCTGGTAGCTCTCGACGGCGCTTAAAGAGGGTCTCTACATAGCCCTTATCACGCGCCTCACGCACCACTTCTTCCATATAGTTTTTGATTCCAGGAAAACGCTCAAAATAGGTATCAATATAGGCTTTGGCCTTCTTACGGCTAATACCAAGATTGTTTGCCAAGCCAAAGTCTGAAATCCCGTAAACCACTCCAAAGTTAACAGCCTTGGCATTGCGACGGTCGTTTGGAGTCACATCCTCAGGGCATTCAATTCCAAAGACACGCATAGCTGTTGAGGTATGGATATCCGCCCCCTCTTGGAAGGCCTTGATTAAGTGCTCATCTTTAGAGATGTGTGCCAAGACGCGCAACTCAATCTGTGAATAGTCCGAGCTGAGAAGGACACTATCCTCCCACTCAGGCACAAAAGCCTTACGAATGAGGCGACCTTGTTCCAAACGAACAGGGATATTTTGCAAGTTTGGATCCACACTAGACAAACGCCCTGTCTGAGTCAAATCCTGCACATAGCGCGTGTGGATCTTGCCATCAGCTAAAATCCAGTCCTGCAAACCAATCACATAGGTAGACTGAATCTTAGCAATCTGACGGTAGTCTAGAATTTTCTTAACAATTGGCGCAATAGGAGCCAGACGCTCTAGCACATCCACGGCTGTCGAGTAACCTGTCTTGGTTTTCTTCGTGTATTCTAGAGGAAGACCAAGCTTTTCAAAGAGCAGTACTCCCAACTGCTTAGGAGAGTTGATATTAAACTCCTCACCAGCCAGTTCGTAAATCTCTTGAGTGAGTTGCTCAATGACGACCTCATTTTCAGCTTGCATCTCAAGCAGGGTTTCTTTTTTGACCTTGATCCCAGCAATTTCCATCTTGGCAAGGACAAAAGCCAGAGGTTGCTCCATGTCATAGAGGAGATCTAACTGCCCATGTTCACTGAGTTTTTCAAGTAAAACAGGCTCAGTCTCAACCAATACAGCAACCTTGCGAGCCAAGTGCTCCAAGAATTTCTCTCTCTCAGGGATAGCTTTCTTAACACCCTTACCGTAGAACGTCTCATCATCGACCATGTAAGTCTGACCATAAAGACTTGCAATAGTTGAAATTTCATTATTCTCGACAGTAGACAGGAGGTATTTAGCCAAGCGACTATCAAAAGCAGGGGCCTGCAAATCCAAACCAAAACGATTTAAGAGGACTTTAGCTTTCTTAAAGTCATACACTTTCAGAGGTGTTTTTTCCAGAAATTCCTTGAAAATCGGTTCCTGCAAGAGCTCAAGTTTATCTGTAGCATAGAGCTTGTCTCCACAAGACCAGGCAAAACCAACCAAATCATCTGTATGGTAGTTCTCCCCAAAGAGTTCAAAGTGGAAGATAGAGTCGACACTCAGCATATCTTCCTTCACTTGCTCAACAATAGTGAAATCTAAATTTTCAGGCGCATCCGTTGACGAAATATTTAAAGCTTGCTTGAGTTGTTTGAAGCCCATTTCATCGTAGAATTTTCCGAGATTTTCCACATCTGGTCCACTATAAACCAAATCATCTAGTCCAATCTCAATCGGTGCCTGAGTATCAATGGTTGCTAGCGTTTTCGATAAAAAGGCTTGTTCCTTGTCATTAATGAGATTTTCCTTCATCTTAGAAGCCTTCATCCCATCGATATTTTCATAAATACCCTCAAGCGAACCATGCTCCAGCAAGAGCTTTATACCCGTCTTTTCACCGATTTTCGTGACACCAGGAATATTATCAGACTTATCCCCCATAAGGGCCTTAAGATCAATAAATTGAGCTGGTGTGAGGCCCATCTTTTCCATAAGGTAATCTGGTGTAAAGGCCTCAAACTCAGCCACACCTTTCTTGGAAATCTCAACCACCGTATGCTCATCCGTCAACTGGATCAAATCCTTATCTCCGCTAACGATTGTCACATCAAAAGAATCCTTCTCAGCCAAGCGACCTAGGGTCCCGATGATATCATCGGCTTCATACTGGGCTAACTCATAATGGCGAATCCCAAGATGGTCTAACAACTCACGAATGAAGGGAAATTGCTCACGAAACTCATCTGGAGTTTTAGCACGGCCACCCTTGTAGTCTGCATACATCTCTGTTCGGAAAGTCGTCTTGCCTGCATCAAAGGCTACCAAAACATGACTGGGCTCAACCCGCTCTAAGACATGATTCAACATGAGTTGAAAGCCATAGATTGCATTGGTATGAAGACCATTAGCATTTTTAAAACGATCCAACTGCTGATAGAGCGCAAAAAAAGCTCGAAAAGCAACAGAAGATCCATCAATTAATAATAATTTTTTCTTGTCCATACACCCATTATAAAGGAAAGAGGGGAAAAATACCATCGGAAAGAATAGGCAAATGGTAGTGAAGTCCTCTTTTTTATATTCTTTCTAGATTCTAGCTCCATTACTATCTACTCGATAGCCATCCACAGTGGTATTCACTGCTAAAGCCCCTGAAGCATTGGCGTAGTAGGACTTTCCTCCTACTTGGAACCACTGACTAGACTTCATAGCCCCTGAACTTTCCAAATAATACCATGTTCCATTTTCCTCGAGCCAACCTGTCTGCATCTCTCCTGATGCCTTTAGATAGTACCAATGCGAGCCATCCTTCACCCAACCTGTTGACATGGTTCCATTTTCTTTGAAGTGATACCAACTGCCATTTATTTTCTTCCAACCAGTTGCGAGTTTCCCATTCTCACGGTAATTCCAAATACCGTTTTGCTTCTTCCAACCATTCTCCACTGATCCTATTTCCGTATACTGGACATATCTTCTCGTTCCACTATAGGATAGGTAACTAAGCCACTTATAACCTTCCTTTTCTACGATTTGATCGTAGCTAACATTTTCACCAGGATAGTAGTAGTCGATAACTTGCGCTGTACTTGACGGCTGGTTTCTAATGGCAGACTTTTGAGTAAACGTATGAGTCCCACTAGATGCTAACCCTGACCTAATAGAATTTCCAGTTCTACCACCACTCCCTACCAAGTCCTTAAAATGGATAAAGCCTGTCATAGAACTAGCTTTTACGCTGCGACGATTGTATTTCTCCCTAACACCATAGTTATACTCTTCAATCTCAATCGTATCCCCTGACACATTTGATACCCAAGCCACGTGCCCATAATAACCTTCTGTCGACCATGCAATAGCTCCAACTTCTGGCTTAGTATCCACACGGTAGCCTTCTCGCCTTGCACGATGTCCCCACTCATTTGCATTTCCGTAAGCAGGAGGAATCTCAAAGCCATTTACACTACTCAAACGAAAGGCCGCAAAAGACGTACACTGGCGAGAATACATCCGCCACTGATCAATTTCTACACTACCATTTTTATAGTGAAGCGGGTAGTCATCTCCACGCGCTACACTATCAGCTTTAACCGATTCACCACCAAACAAAAAAGCACTCGTAACCAACACTGTAGCCAATCCTACACCCAACTGCGTATATCTACTCTTCTTAACTCCTGATTTTAAAAACGTCATTCATTCTCCTTATATAATATAAATTTCCGAGGTTCCCCTCGTTTATACTATTCGGGAAAAAAAGAAAAAAGTGAGCAAAGCCCACTTCATTTTAGGATTCTTGGTCTAGATAGCGAATCAAATTCTTCTCTGTCAAGATATCTGAGTAGGTGAAAGATTCAACGTAAACATTAGCTTGTTTATCTCCCTCAACATCCCCAAATTCAACGATAAATAGGGACGGATAAACCTCAATTAGCTTACCCAATCTGTTTTTTTGGCGCTTACGGCCATTTTCCAAAGTCATTTCAACGACTTGTCCCTCATGCGCCTTGATTTCTTCTTTGATTTTTTTCATCTTGGCCACATCTGTAAATGCATCTGACATCTTATGCCTCCCTCTTTGAGATACTTGAAAATTTATTGTATTCTTTTTGGAAAATCAATTCCACCGTTCCGCGAGCTCCACTACGGTTTTTCTCGATGATAACCTCTACCTTGTTATTTGGAATTCCTTCCTCTTCTTCACCCGCACGATCATAGTAGTCGTCACGGTATAGAAAGGCTACGATATCTGCATCCTGCTCGATAGAACCCGATTCACGAATATCAGACAAGACTGGTCTCTTATCCTGACGCTGTTCCACTCCACGAGATAACTGACTAAGAGCAATGACTGGAACTTTCAATTCCTTGGCTAGAATTTTTAGCTGACGAGAAATTTCAGAAACTTCTTGTTGACGGTTCTCACGACCAGTCCCTGTAATAAGCTGTAGGTAGTCGATCAAAATCAATCCTAGATTACCCGTTTCTTGAGCTAGTTTGCGTGAACGCGAACGAATTTCCGTGATTCGAATCCCCGGCGTATCATCGATATAGATACTCGCGTTAGCTAGGTTCCCTTGAGCAATGGTATACTTTTGCCACTCCTCGTCAGTCAATTGACCTGTACGGATAGAATGGGACTCCACCAAACCTTCAGCAGCCAACATACGGTCTACTAGACTTTCCGCACCCATTTCCAGCGAAAAGATAGCAACCGTCTTGTCCAACTTAGTCCCGATGTTCTGAGCAATGTTCAAAGCAAAGGCCGTCTTACCAACCGCTGGTCGCGCCGCTAGGATAATTAACTCCTCCTCATGAAGACCTGTCGTCATATGGTCCAAATCACGGTAGCCCGTTGCAATACCAGTGATATCCGTTGTTTGTTGTGACCGAACTTCTAGGTTCCCAAAGTTGATATTTAGAATATCTCGGATGTTCTTGAACCCACTACGATTGGCGTTTTCGCTAACATCAATGAGCCCCTTTTCAGCCTGAGCAATGATTTCATCTGCAGGCTTAGAAGCCTCATAGGCTTGGTTGACAGACTCTGTCAATTTGGAAATCAAGCGACGTAGCATAGCCTTTTCAGCTACAATTTTAGCATAATACTCCGCATTAGCTGAAGTTGGTACAGAGTTGACGATTTCAACAAGATAGGACAAGCCACCAATATTTTGGAGATCCCCTTGGCTATCCAAAATCGTCCGAACTGTCGTCGCATCAATTGCTTCCCCACGATCCGACAAGTCTACCATCGCTTGGAAAATCAACCGATGAGCATACTTAAAGAAGTCTCGAGAATCAATGTATTCTCGGACAAAAACGAGCTTGCTCTCATCTATAAAAATAGCCCCCAGAACAGATTGTTCGGCCAAAATATCCTGAGGTTGAACTCGCAGTTCCTCTACTTCTGCCATCCGACTTTCCTTCCTTTTACAATCTTGTCAAGAAGTTGTAAACTTACCCTTCTTTTACACGAAGATTGATGACACTTGTAACATCTTGGTAGATTTTTACTGGTACATCAATCAAACCTACTGCTCGAATTGGTGCTTTTACTTGAATGTGACGCTTGTCAATATTGATTCCAAATTGCTTTTGCAATTCTTCTGCAATTTTCTTGTTGGTGATGGATCCAAAGGTACGGCCATCTGGTCCAACTTTTTCAACAAACTCTACGACAGTCTCTTCTGCTTCGAGTTTGGCCTTGATGGCTCTTGCCTCTGCTAACATCTCTGCATGAGCCTTTTCTTCAGACTTCTGTTTTCCACGCAATTCACCGATTGCCTGAGCAGTCGCTTCCTTAGCCAAATTCTTTTTAATCAAGAAGTTTTGGGCGTAGCCAGTTGGCACTTCCTTGATTTCGCCTTTTTTCCCTTTTCCTTTGACATCTGCTAAAAAGATTACTTTCATTCTTCTTTCTCCTTTTCTTTTAGTTCATCCAAGATTAGTTGAGTCAACTTTTCTCCAACTTCTGATAGACTCATATCCTTAATCTGCGCAGCAGCTAGGTTAAAGTGACCACCACCGCCCAGTTCTTCCATAATCCGTTGCACATTGATTTTACTGCGGCTTCGAGCTGAGATAGAGATAAATCCTTGTGTATTTTTTGCTAGAACGAAACTAGCCTCAATACCAGACATAGCCAACATAGCATCGGCAGCCTTACTGATGACAACCGTATCATAAGTAGTTGAGTCCTTAGCTTGGGCAATCAAGACATCGGCACCCAGCTTACGACCTTGTAAAATGAGTTCATTTACCTCGCGGTACTCTTCAAAATCTGTCGCAGCAATCTCTTGAATTGCGATACTGTCACTTCCCCGTGTTCTCAGATAGCTAGCCACATCAAAGGTTCGACTCGTCACGCGAGATGTAAAATTCTTGGTATCCAGCATCATACCAGCCATCAAAACACTGGCCTGCATACGACTTAAACGATTTTTCTTAGAATTTTGGAACTGAATCAACTCTGTGACCAACTCACTCGCACTACTTGCTCCACTTTCGATATAGGTGATGACTGCATTCTCTGGAAAATCCTGATCACGTCTATGATGGTCAATGACAATGGTTTGAGTGAACAGTTCGTAAAAATTTTTCGATAAAGTCAAAGCCGTCTTGGAATGATCCACTAAAATCAACAAAGAGCGCTTGGTGACCAATCTCATCGCATCAGCCAGAGGCAAGAGCTTAGTGACACCCTCTTTTTCCAAGAAGTTGACGGCGCGCTCAATGTCTGGCGACATTTGTTGTGCATCATAGACAGCATAACTGTTCTCAATAATATTATTTGCAAACAACTGCATGCCAACTGCAGAACCTAAAGCGTCCATATCCAGATTCTTGTGCCCGACTACAAAGACTTGGTCTACACTTCTAATTTTATCTGAAATAGCTGTCATCATTGCTCTGGTACGTGTTCTTGTTCTCTTAACAGAGGCTGCGGAACCACCACCAAAGTAGACTGGGTTCTTGGTTTCATCATTTTCCTTGACAACTACTTGGTCCCCACCACGAACCTCAGCTAGGTTTAAGTTCCTTAGAGCAACTTTCCCTATCTCATCATGATTTCCATCACCATAAGAAAAGCCCATGCTCAAGGTCAATGGCAGCTGTCTCTGTTTTGCCTCCTCACGAAAGGCATCAATCACAGAGAATTTATCATTCATCAAGCCCTCAAGAACTGTGTAATCAGTAAATAAATAAAAGCGGTCCATACCCACACGCCGAGAAAACATAGCATACTTACTAGCAAATTCTGAAACAAAATTAGCTACAAAACTATTGATATGACTAATATCGGAGTCGGAGGTTGCATCTTCTAGATCATCGTAGTTGTCTACCGAGATAACCCCAATCACTGGTCGACTGGTTACCAATTCGACAGTTGCTTCGTATTCCCCTGAAACGTCAAAGAAATACAGGACACCCGAAACCTTGTCCATATGAACGGCATAGCGTGTTTCCCCTAGGGTAGCATAAGAACCAGGGTTCCCCACAGAAGCTTTGATAATGGTTTGAATCAAGTCAACATCAATTTCGCCTTCTTCAGTCGTCAAAATCAACTCAGCATAAGGATTAAACCATTCGACTTCGCCACTGGATAAATCTAACTTCAGAACACCAACTGGCATTTGATCGAGCAGCGTGTTCAAGCTATCTTCCGCTTGATGGTTTACGTATTGGATTTGTTCAATTTCGCTCTTTTCATACCGTTTTTTTTGCCAGATGAATAAAAGCAGATAAAGAAGTACAAATAAAAACAAGGCACTGATTGTTACAACATTATTTTGTGAAAAAATAATCAGCATTGTTAAGGTTCCGAAAGTTGCAAGTCCTAGCAAGACTGCAGAAAACGGGATTAAATTATTTTTTTTCATTCTAAACCTCTTGCGCATTATTATATCACAAAAACCCTTAAAAAGCGACCTTTTAAAAGATGCAAGCCCTTCATTTCTCTAACTTAAGACACAAAAAGAGGAGGGAATCATCACCCTCCTACCCACGTGTTCAGATCACTAACACCTAACGTTCCACGATAAGGGCAGTCCCCATCCCACCTCCGATACAGAGAGTTGCTAAGCCAGTTTTAGCATCACGTTTCATCATCTCATGTAGCAGCGTTACTAGGATACGGCAACCGGAAGCCCCAATTGGGTGACCAAGAGCAATGGCGCCACCATTGACGTTGACAATATCTGTGTTGAAACCAAGTGTTTTACCAACTGCACAAGCCTGGGCAGCAAAGGCTTCATTTGACTCAATCAAGTCGAGATCTTCAACTGTCAAATTGCCTTTTTCAAGAGCTTTGCGAGTCGCATAAATCGGTCCACATCCCATCATCTTAGGGTCCAAACCTGCACTTGCATACGAACGAATGCGGGCAATTACTGGCACTCCTAATTCTTCAGCTTTTTCAGCACTCATGATTAAGACAGATGCTGCCCCATCATTAATACCTGAAGCATTTCCCGCCGTAACAGAACCGTCTTTTTTGAAAACAGGACCTAGCTTAGACAAGCTCTCCAAACTGGTATCTTTTCTAGGATATTCATCTGTATCAAAAATGATAGGATCACCTTTATGTTGAGGAATAACCACTGGCACAATCTCTTTCTTAAAGCGTCCAGATTCTATAGCCGCCACTGCTCGTTTTTGTGATTCCAAAGCAAGAGCATCTTGCTCTTCTCGACTGACACCATATTCTTCAGCTACATTCTCGGCTGTAATTCCCATATGGTATTCGTTAAAGGCATCAGACAAACCATCCTTGAGCATGGTATCAACAACTTTCGAATCGCCCATACGACCACCCCAACGGAAACTTGGCAAAACGTATGGCGCCTGACTCATGTTTTCTGCACCACCAGCTACGATAATATCTGCATCGCCACATCGAATCGCTTGAGCAGCCAACTGCACTGCCTTCAAACCAGAACCACAAACCTTATTGATGGTAAAGGCTGGTGTAAATTCGGGGAGTCCTGCATGAATGCTCATTTGGCGAGCCACGTTTTGGCCTAAACCTGCGCCAAGGACATTCCCCATAATCACTTCATCTACCTGCTCTGGTTTAATATTCGCTTTTTCCAAAGCACTCTTAATGACCAAAGATCCCAAATCAACAGCTGAAACATTCTTCAAGCTTCCTCCAAAGGAGCCTATAGGAGTCCGCACTGCCGAAACAATCACCACGTCTTTCATAACTACCTCCATTTATACCTCTTATAATGATGCAATACAAAAGTGGTTTACAATTGTGTAAACCACTTTTACATAGTTGTCAAGATTTTATGATTCCTTAACTTCTAGCAAACCAACTTCACCATCTTCGCGGCGATACAAAACATTTGTTGTTTGATCTTCTACATCTACATAGATAAAGAAATCATGTCCCAACAAGTCCATTTGAAGAAGAGCTTCTTCCAAATCCATTGGTTTTAAATCAATTTGTTTTGAACGAACCACTTTTGGCTGCACAACATTTGCATCTTCAACTAGAGCATCTGTAAAGAGTTGGCTTGTTGCAACCTTATTTTTATTCTTGCGTTCGATTTTTGTTTTATTTTTACGAATCTGACGTTCGATTTTATCTGTTACGAGGTCGATAGAGCCATACATATCTTGAGAAACATCTTCTGCACGAAGAGTAATTGACCCAAGTGGAATTGTTACTTCAACCTTTGCTGTTTTTTCACGGTAAACTTTCAAGTTGACACGTGCATCCAACTCTTGTTCAGGTTGAAAATATTTTTCGATCTTTTCGAGTTTAGAAACTACATAATTGCGAATTGCTTCTGTTACTTCTAGGTTTTCACCACGGATACTATATTTAATCATATAAGTACCTTCTTTCTAAACATTTTTATTTTTCTAACTATATTATAACGCTTTCATTTTCATTTTGCAAATTTTTCCTCATCTTACAAGGGAAAAAGTTTTGACTTCCAAAACACCTGCTTCTTCCAGAAGCCTTTTCACACGATTAATAGTCGCTCCTGTTGTATAGATGTCATCAATCAGCAAAATCTTCTTAGGAAGTGAGGTCTCATCTTTAATGAAAAATGGGGTCTCAGTAGCTAATCTTTCTGAACGATTCTTAGAAGAACTAGCTTTCTCTTCTCTTTTTCCTAATAAATCATAAAAAGAGAATCCCGCTGCCTCAACCAAACCTTCAACCTGATTAAACCCTCTCTCAAGCAATCTTTCAGGACTTAAGGGAATCACCACAAATTCATAGTCTCTGTACTTTTTCAATTCCTCAGCAAGAACAGAAGCGAAAACTTTTCTAAGAAGAAAATCCCCATCAAACTTATATCGACTAAAGAAGTCTTTCATCGCTTGGTTATAGGTGAAAATCGCCTTATGATCAACTTGGATTCCTTCTTTACACCAAAATCTACAATCTTGACAATATGTTGACTCTCCTTTTTTCATGCAACTCGGACAATGCACCTGTTCAATACTTTCAAAACTTAAAGAACAAGTTAAACAAAGAGGTGTTTCTTGATTCTTCAAGAGCAAGAGACTGCTAAAAGTCAAATCACTCTTTGTAGTTTGACCACACAATAAGCAACTCATAAACCTGCCTCCTTGTTCATTTGTTTGATTTCCTTGATTGCCTTTTTGATTGAAGCATTTAATCCATCATGAAAAAAGAGCAATTCACCAGTTGGTCTGTCCATACTACGCCCAACTCGCCCACCAATCTGAATCAAGCTAGACTTGGTAAAGAGTCGATGATTAGCTTCTACTACGAAAACATCCACACAAGGGAAGGTAACTCCACGCTCCAATATTGTCGTACTGAGCAGTATTGTTAGTTCTCCATCTCGAAAAGCTTGCACCTGCTCTAAGCGGTCTTCTGTCACAGAAGACACAAAACCAATTTTCTCATCTGGAAAATACACCTGCAAGATTTCTTTTAGTTTCTCGCCTTTTTTAATTTCTGATGAAAAGATTAACAATGGATAACCTGTTCTTCTCTGCCTCTCAATAAAGGTTTTTAACTTAGGTGACAACTGACGCTTATCTAAATAACGATTAAAATCCGATAACCAAACTGGTTTTGGAATAATTAAAGGATTTCCATGAAATCGTCTGGGCAAGCTCAATCGTTTTAATTCTCCTGTGCGAACCTTCTTATCTAACTCATCTGTAGATGTCGCTGTTAAAAAGATTCTCAGACCATCCTCCTTTACACTATTCTTTACAGCATAGTAAAGCATAGAGTTGTCAACATAAGGAAAGGCATCTACTTCATCTACTATCAACAAATCAAAGGCATGATAGAATTTTAATAACTGATGCGTCGTTGCAACCACTAGGGGAGTTCGAAAATAGGGCTCTGATTCGCCATGAAGCAGTGCTATCTCACAAGCAAAGTCTCTCTGCAGTCGCTTATACAATTCCAAACATACATCAATTCTAGGACTAGCCAAACACACTGAACCACCATCGTCAATCACTTTGGCTACAACTTGATAAATCATCTCTGTCTTTCCAGCTCCCGTGACAGCATGAACTAAGGTCGGTTCTTTCTTTTCGACTGCTCGAATCAATCCCTCCGATACCTTCTCCTGAAAAAGGGTTAACTGGCCACGCCATTTGAGAACATCTTGTTTCGGAAAATCCTCCTGTGGAAAATAGTATAAAGCTTGATCACTCCTAACTCGCTTCATCAGCAAGCACTCCCTACAATAGTAAGCACCGATAGGCAAATACCATTCTTCTAGAATCGTACTATTACAACGTTGACAGAAAAGTTTCCCCTTCTCTTTTCTCATTGCTGGCAGTTTCACTGCTGCCTCTCGTTCTTCTTTGGTTAATTCTTTCTTAGTAAACAAGCGACCGAGATAATTTGGATTTACTTTCATACTTCTTTATTCGTAAAAATCTAGCACTTTAGGTATTTTTTTAGTACAATTAGATTATGGAATTTAGAACAATTAAAGAGGACGGGCAGGTCCAAGAAGAAATCAAAAAATCCCGATTTATCTGTCATGTAAAGCGTGTCTATAGTGAAGAAGAGGCTCGTGATTTCATCACGACCATCAAAAAAGAACACTATAAAGCTACCCATAACTGCTCAGCTTTTATTGTAGGGGAACGAAGTGAAATCAAGCGTACGAGTGATGATGGTGAGCCTAGTGGTACTGCTGGAGTCCCTATGCTCGGTGTCTTAGAAAATCATAATCTTACTAATGTCTGCGTAGTAGTTACCCGCTACTTTGGAGGGATTAAGCTAGGTGCTGGCGGTTTGATTCGTGCTTATGCAGGTAGTGTGGCTTTGGCTGTCAAAGAGATTGGCATTATTGAAATCAAAGAGCAGGCTGGTATAGCCATTCAAATGTCTTATGCTCAATACCAAGAGTACAGTAACTTTCTTAAAGAACATCATCTCATGGAGCTGGGTACAAACTTTACAGATCAAGTCGATACGATGATTTATGTTGACAAGGAAGAGAAAGAAAATATCAAGGCTGCTCTTGTGGAGTTTTTTAATGGAAAGGTTACTTTAACAGATCAAGGTTTACGTGAAGTTGAGGTTCCTGTAAACTTAGTGTAAACAAAAAATATAGTTCGTACCTACTAAATCTATTCGCAGATTCACAGCTTGGATGCTTGATATAAAAAAATCCTATCACTTCGATAGGATTTCTATATTTTACAAATAGCCTAGAGCACGATATACTAGTATCATCTTATACAAAGAGGTATATCTATGACTATTTATAACAATATCACTGAACTAATCGGACAAACACCAATTGTTAAACTCAACAATATCGTTCCAGAGGGTGCTGCAGATGTTTATGTAAAACTTGAAGCTTTTAACCTTGGATCGTCAGTAAAAGACCGCATTGCCCTTAGCATGATTGAAAAGGCTGAGCAGGATGGTATTCTAAAGCCCGGTGCTACTATTGTTGAAGCAACGAGTGGAAATACTGGTATCGGACTTTCTTGGGTAGGTGCTGCTAAAGGATATAAAGTTGTTATCGTCATGCCTGAAACGATGAGTGTGGAACGACGTAAGATTATCCAAGCCTATGGTGCCGAACTCGTCCTCACTCCTGGTAGCGAAGGAATGAAAGGCGCGATTGCCAAGGCTCAGGAGATCTCAGCTGAACGCGATGGCTTTCTTCCGCTCCAATTTAACAATCCAGCTAACCCAGAAGTGCACGAAAGAACAACAGGAGCTGAAATACTGACTGCTTTCGGTTCTGATGGACTAGATGCTTTTGTGGGTGGTGTTGGTACTGGTGGAACGATTTCAGGTGTTTCTCACGCTCTTAAAGCAGCAAATTCAAACATTCAAGTTTATGCAGTTGAGGCAGACGAGTCAGCGATCTTGTCTGGTGAAAAACCAGGACCTCACAAAATTCAAGGTATCTCAGCTGGATTTATTCCTGACACACTTGATACAAAAGCCTATGACGGTATCGTCCGTGTAACATCAGATGATGCTCTTGCACTTGGCCGTAAAATCGGTGGAAAAGAAGGCTTCCTTGTTGGGATTTCTTCAGCTGCAGCGATTTACGGGGCAATTGAGGTTGCCAAAAAATTAGGCACAGGTAAGAAAGTCCTTGCTTTAGCACCAGATAACGGCGAACGTTATCTGTCTACAGCACTCTATGAATTTGAAGTGTAGTCTCCTAAATGCACTTAGCCCTTATTATAGGGCTTTTCTTTGACCAATTTAAAGAAAAATCTAAGTTCTCTACAGCAAAAGAAAAAGGAAGCAAATTGCTTCCTTTTTTATCATTAGTTATTCAAGGCTGCTGCCATTGTAGCTGCAACTTCTGCTTCGAAGTCGTTCGCAGCTTTCTCAATTCCTTCACCAACTTCAAAGCGAGCGAACTCAACTACTGAAGCATCTACTGATTCAAGGTAAGCTTCAACTGTCTTGCTGTCATCCATGATGTATACTTGTGCAAGAAGTGTGTATGCTTGGTCAACTTTAGTGTTGTCAAGCATGAAGCGGTCCATTTTACCTGGAATGATTTTGTCCCAGATTTTTTCTGGTTTGCCTTCTGCAGCCAACTCAGCTTTGATATCGGCTTCAGCTTGAGCAATCACTTCATCAGTCAATTGTGCTTTTGATCCATACTTCAAGTGTGGAAGAGCTGGTTTACCAACCATTGCACGGCTTTCGTTATCTTGGTCGATTACGTGGTTCAATTGTGCCAACTCATCTTTAACAAATTGCTCATCCAATTCTTTGTAAGAAAGAACTGTTGGTTTCATCGCTGCGATGTGCATTGACAATTGTTTAGCAAGAGCTTCGTCTCCACCTTCGATAACTGAGATAACACCGATACGACCACCATTGTGTTGGTAAGCTCCAAAGTGCTGTGCATCTGTTTTTTCGATCAAAGCAAAACGACGGAATGAGATTTTTTCTCCGATAGTTGCTGTTGCAGATACATAAGCTGCTTCAAGAGTTTCACCTGAAGGCATTGTCAAAGCAAGTGCTTCTTCGTTGTTAGCTGGTTTTCCTTCAGCAATTACTTTAGCTGTAGCATTTACCAACTCAACGAATTGAGCGTTTTTCGCAACGAAGTCAGTTTCGGCATTTACTTCAACTACTGCTGCAACGTTACCGTTAACAAATACACCAGTCAAACCTTCTGCAGCAACACGGTCAGCTTTCTTAGCTGCCTTCGCCATACCTTTTTCGCGAAGCAATTCGATCGCTTTTTCGATATCACCGTCTGTTTCTACAAGCGCTTTTTTAGCGTCCATAACACCGGCACCAGATTTTTCACGCAACTCTTTTACAAGTTTAGCTGTAATTTCTGCCATTTTGATTCTCCTATATTTTTTAAAAATAGGAGAGCCGGGCTACGCCCCGCCCTCCTAGGTAATTACTATTTATATGAATTAAGCGTTATCGCCTTCTACAACTTCAACGATTTCTTCGATTGAGTCTGCTTGAGCTTCTGAAGCTGCAAATTCTGCTTCAACTGCTGCTGCATCTTCACCTTGACGTCCTTCGATGATAGCGTCAGCCAATTTAGCTGTGATCAATTTAACAGCGCGGATAGCGTCATCGTTAGCTGGGATGATTACATCGATATCGTCTGGGTCAGTGTTTGTGTCAACCATCGCTACAACTGGGATACCCAATTTTTTAGCTTCTTTAACAGCGATTTGTTCTTTATGTGGGTCAACTACGTACATTACATCTGGGATACGAGGCATGTCTTCGATACCACCCAAGAATTTTTCAAGACGTGCACGTTGTTTGTTAAGAAGTGCAACTTCTTTCTTAGGAAGAACGTCAAAGATTCCTTCTTCTTCCATACGTTTGATTTCTTTCAAACGAGCAATACGTTTTTGGATAGTTCCCCAGTTAGTAAGAGTTCCACCCAACCAACGGTGGTTGATGAAGTATTGACCTGAACGTACAGCTTCTTCAGCAACAGCGTCAGCAGCTTGTTTCTTAGTACCAACAAACAATACAACTGCATCATTAGCTGCTGCGTCACGCATAAAGTCATATGCTTGGTCAGCGTATTTTACAGTTTGTTGCAAGTCGATAACGTGGATTCCGTTACGTTCAGTGAAGATGTACTTAGCCATCTTAGGGTTCCAGCGACGAGTTTGGTGACCAAAGTGTACACCAGCCTCAAGAAGTTGTTTCATTGAAATTACTGCCATGAGTATTTCTCCTTTTTGTTTTTTCCTCTTCTCGATTTCAACTTGCAAAACGACCCAAGGGCAACAGTTTCACAATTCATCAAGAATGAGTATTATCGTTTACACGACAAGTTTTATTCTATCATATTTCAACAGTATTTTCAAGCTATTTAGTAGAATTTTAGTAGGACTTTCAGATAAAAACATTAAAAGAGACTCGATTGAGTCTCTTCGTTTTATACATTAGTTTGGATAGATATATGTTACATAACCTTCAGAAGTTGTAGTTGGGTTGAACCATCCACGTTTGTTTCCGATTGTACGATCTCCACCGTAGTTTGATTCTGATACTTGAATACGAGTTGATGATGAAACTGCTGTAACAACCGCTACGTGTCCATAACCACCATCATTCCAGCATGCAATCGCACCAACTTGTGGAGTTGAACCTGTACGGAATCCTGCTGCGGCTGCACTTGTTGCCCACTGAGCTCCGTTGCCCCAGTAATCTCCAGCCCAAGGTGCCAATGTCTTAGCTCCCCAAGTACATTCACCTGTTGGATAACTTGAAGCATTTGAGCTGTAAGTTGGACGTTGTCTAGCAGGCGCTGGTGCAGGTGCCGGAGTGTAGCTTGAATCTTCCTCGCCAGTTGTTGATGTTGCCTGTACTTGAGCTGAGAAACTTGTGTTTCCAGAAGCAACAACCGACTGCTGTTGGCTTGTTTGACGTGCTCTGTAAGCTGCTTCTGCTTCTGCAGCAGCACGTGCTTCTGCCTCTGCTGCTGCTTTCTTCTCTAGCAAACTAGCTTTTTCACCTTCTGCAGTAGCTTTTTCAGCAGCAAGATTCAACTCTGCAACCTTCAACTCAGCTTGCTTAGTTGTCAATGCCTGCGCATCATCAGCCAGTTTTTGTTGGTTAGCAATAACCGTATTGATTGCTTCATTATTGGCTACTTGTTTATCAGAAATTGCTTTTTTATCAGCCTTTTGTTGCTCCAACATTTTGTTGTTAGCCGATACAATCTCGCTCATTGCAGCAACACGCGAAATGGCTTCTGTGATTGATTTTGAGTTTACAATTGTATTAATGTAGCTAGTCGCAGCTCCATTTGTCTGTGCGCTACGTGCTTGTTTTTCTAAAGAAGCATTACGAGCCACGATATTTTTAGAAAGCTCTGTAATTTCTCCTTCAAGTTTTTTAGATTCAGCTTGTAATTTTTCGTTTTCGGATTGCAAGCTTGCTTGCTCTGCTTGAATTGTTGAAACTTGACCTTGGATTTGATCCACTTGCTTTTGAGCTTCTTGTTGTTGCGCTGTTAAACTGCTAATTTTATTATCTTGAGCAGCAATTTTTTCATCAGTTGTTTCTGCACGAACAGTTGTCAATATTGCTGTCTGTGAGACCAATACTGTACTTAACAAAAGTGACGCTAAGATTTTTTTCTTCATATTCTGTCGATACTCCTTCTATTTGAGACATTACTAGTATACCAAAAAAAGACATAATAAATATTACGCCTTTGTTACATTTATATTTCTTTCTTATAGATAAATTTTTTCAAAAATAAATTGAAAAATGACAATCCATAAGAAGTTCAGAATCATTGATGGGACAAGGCTATAGACGATGAATATCGGCATGGAATCTACAGTCAGTCCTACGGCAAGAGCCAAAAGATAGCTCCCCATATCAAACAGAAAACTGATCACAATAATGGTCAACATCCTTGTCCAACGATTTGTCAAAATCACGCTGTTAAACTTGTGGAGCGAAGCACCTATCAAGATAAACAAAAGCGTGGCAATTCCAATCAAGTGGAAAAAATAGATGTCATAAACCAAACCCACGATACAACAATAGGCTAGATAGAGATACTCTGACACTTCGATTGTTTCAAATAAGAGAAACAAAAATAGAAAATGACTGGCTAAATGAAAGTGGGGGAAAAAGGATCCCACCAGTTGTCCAATATGAGCATCAACTAGCACAATAACAGGGAGTAAAAAGAATATACCAACTTGTTTTAACAGTCTCATTGCTAATTCCCCACTAACTCTACCACATGAAGATCTTTGATATCAGCACTTAACTTTACAGTTACCTCTCGTGTTAGATAGTCACTGCTGTGCGTTGTACCAACAATCTCTCCAACAGGAATATCTTTGACATTAAAGTTTCCTAGCCCACCTGTAGTCACCTTGTCTCCAGCACTGATGTCACTATTACTATTTAATTGACTGATTTTAAGCAGTTCAGATTCCTTGTCATAACCAACGATAATTCCGTAAATTTCAGTAGAACCATGTTGGATTTTAACAGAGATCTTATCCGTGTTTTCAGCGTTGGTTAAAAGATTGACAGTTGTTGAATGATCCTCCACCTTTGAAACACTACCAACCAAGCCACCGTTTGCAATGGCCAACATATTTTCAGAAGCTCCTTTTAAACTTCCTACATCAATTGTTAACTCTTGCTTCCAAGATACTGGAGCACGCATAATCACATCTGCTGCTAGGGTTTTTGTAGCCTGTAATTTTGACTTCATCTCTAGCAACTGACGTAGTTGTTCATTTTCTGTTTTTAAACGTTCTGATTGATTAGATTCTACCTCTAGTTGATAAAGTTGTTTTTTTAGACTCTCGTTTTCATTGTAAGTCTGCGTCAAATGTCCCAAATCTGATTTGAAAGTATCAAACCACTGAAAGGGTTTTTGAACAATTCTATCTACTAAGGAAATTCCATCTCCTAGTTTTGTCACAATAGCACTTGAATAGGTTGTCACTAATAGTACAGAAACTGCCAGAACTGTGACAAAAACGATGATTAGATATTTTGATTTTTTAAAACGGTTCATATTCCTACCTTTTTACTAAAGATCTACTACTGTGATTTTTTATCAATCCTACAAGTCTGTTAAGATTTTAAGAAAAATAAGAGACATCCCAGCACCAGAATCACAAGAATCGCCAGTGTATCCTTTTGACTCCATCTCAACTGTCTATACTGACTTCTACCCTTTCCTCCCTGATAACCACGCGCTTCCATGGCTATTGCCAATGAATCAGCACGCTTTAAGCTCGTCGCAAAAAGAGGAATTAAAATCGGAATCATAGCCTTTACTTTTTGAACGATGCTTCCCTCACCAAAATCAACTCCACGAGCTTTTTGAGCATTCATAATTCGCGTCGTGTCATCCATTAAGGTTGGAACAAAACGCAAACTCATTGATAACATCAGACCAATTTCATGAACGGGAACTTTCATGCGCTTCAGCGGTGCTAAAAGAGCTTCAACTGCAGCTGCCAGACTCAAAGGCATGGTCGTTAATGTCAGCAAGGTTGAAAAGAAAATAATCAACACAAAACGACAGAAAATGATTCCAGCTTGTTGCAAAGCATAATCCGTTATTCTTATAAAAGAAAACTCAAATAGGACATTTCCACTTGAAATGAAAAAGAGCTGAAAAAGAGTCGTAAAAGCAATCAGGAAGAACATGGATTTTAATCCCTGAACGAAAAATGAGAGGGAGACACCTGACAAAGCGATAAATACACCTGTCGCTACAAACAGAATGAGATTGGCAAGGGGATTATTGGCCCAAAATACAATCAAAATCAGCAGGATCATGGCAAGCAATTTACTACGTGGATCCAAGCGATGAATGATGGAATCCCCTGGTATATAACGTCCTAAAATCATACTATCCATTTAGCGACTCCTTAAACTCCTCTATTTTGATTGGCAGTTTTTTAAAATCTACACCCCTATCTGCCAAACGTTTACAAAAGGCTGTGATTTTAGGCACACCTAACTGTACATTTTCCATAGAGGCTACATCTTGGAAGACATCACTTGGTTTGCCACTTTTGACCAAACGTCCCTTTTCCATAACATAAACCTGATCAGCATATACAGCTACATCATCCATCAAATGCGTTACCAGAACAATTGTCATTCCAGAAAGGTGAAGTTTTTTAAACAGGGTCATCAATTCTTTTCTACCCAAAGGATCTAGTCCAGCTGTTGGCTCATCCAAAACCAAGACAGTTGGCTCCATCGCGAGTATCCCTGCTATGGCCACACGTCTCATCTGCCCACCCGAAAGTTCAAATGGACTTCTCTCAAAGAGTGACTCATCGATGCCCACCAAGGCTAACTTTTCACGCGCAATTTTCTTGGCTTCTTCCTCAGAAACTCCAAAATTTTGTGGTCCAAACGCAACATCTTTCAAAACGGTCTCTTCGAAAATTTGATTTTCGGCAAATTGAAACACTAGACCGACTTGCTTTCGAATCTGGCGAATTTCTTTATTTGTTGATGTAGGGGTAATGACGGTATCGAAAACTCGAACAGAACCCTTACTTGGAACCAATAGGCCATTTAAAAGCTGTAAGATCGTCGATTTCCCACTACCTGTATGTCCTATCAAAGCTGTATAGGAGCTGTCCTCAATCGTCAAGGAAACATCAGTCAAGGCTGATGAAGATAGGGGAGTCCCCTCTTGATAGGTAAAGCTCACATTTTCTAGAGTAATTCCCATAACTTGTCCTCTAGCTCTCCTTCTGTCAAATAGCCATCCGGCAACTGATAACCAGTCTCTCTCAATGATTCTCTCAATTGATTAGTAAAAGGATCATCTAACCCTATCTGGTCAAGGTCATCCCGAGAAAAAAGCTCTCTTGGGCTGCTGGTTGACTCCACTTGGCCTTTTTTCATGACCAAGACACGGTCACTCATCGCAACTTCTTCCAAGTCGTGCGTAATGGAGACGACTGTCATCTGATGGTCTTTTCGAATCTCTTGAACTGTCTGAATCAGTTCTCTGCGTCCCTCGGGGTCCAACATACTTGTAGCCTCATCTAGAATTAAAATAGCTGGCCTCAGGGCAACAACTCCTGCAATGGCCACACGTTGTTTTTGGCCACCAGATAAACGAGCTGGTTCTCTCTTCTTAAAGTCCAGCATCCCCACCAACTCCAAAGATTCAGCCACTCTCTTCTTCATTTCTTCACGAGGAAGTCCCTGATTTTCTAAACCAAAGGCGACATCATCTTCAACAGTTGCCCCCACAAATTGGTTATCTGGATTTTGAAAAACCATACCAATTTTACGACGCAAGTCCCAAACATTCTCAGAAGACAGCAATTGGCCATCTATCCAGATTTCCCCAGACTCTGCTTCAAGCAAGCCATCAATCAAACGGATAGTTGTCGATTTCCCACTCCCATTATGGCCTACAATCGAAAGCCATTCTCCCCGTTTCACGTGAAACGAGATATTATTAACATCATAATAATCTTGGTCTTCCTTATAACGAAAAGACAGATCTTTTACTTCAATAATTGATTTCATTTCGAACCAAATGTCCCTTTGAATACATGAGCGCTACCCTTGAAATAATCATAACCAGAGTAGATAGTGAAAAACAAAGCTATATAAAGCAACAGTTGACCAATTAAATTCCAATGTAAGAGCAAAAAGATAATGGCAAACATCTGACTAAAGGTCTTGATTTTCCCTGGCATCGCTGCCGCCAGAACCGTTCCTCCCGTCTCAACGAGCAACAGACGGAGGCCTGTCACAGCGAGTTCACGACAGATGATAATAGCAACAACCCAAGCTGGAGCCATGCCTAACTCAATCAACATGATAAAAGCTGACATGACCAGCAACTTATCCGCCATTGGATCTGCAAACTTCCCAAAGTTGCTGACCACATTCCATTTTCGAGCAAGATAGCCATCGAGATAATCCGTTATACTAGCAACTGCAAAGATGATTGCTGCCAGTAGGTGACTGCCTTGTGAATGATCCAAAGTCAAAATAAGAATAAAGAGAGGTATAAAGAGAATTCTACCAATAGTTAATATATTAGGAATTTGTTCTTTCTTCATTGGTTTTTCCTTAATCTGTAGTGAATGTAAGTGTTACAGTTCCAGTCTGAGTTGTCAGCTTCGAGGTATCGATTGTTTGATTATCAACAGTTAAAGCAACTCCCTTCACTACACCCAAAGTAATAGTCACAGGTTCTTTTGTCGAAACTGTTGTTTTTGCGTTTTTATTGTCTGATGACAAAGTCACACCACCTTCAAGTTCACTTCCTGAAACACTAACCCAGCTAGTTGCATCTGAAACTGTCAGCTGAACCGTAGCTGTTTCCTTACTCGTTTTATAGCGAGCTTCAATGTGGTTTCCTTCGCCTGACACTGTAATAGTTGATTCCGTAGTAGAAGACGAGCTAGACGTCTGACTACTATAAGATGAACTAGATGAGGTTGTTGAAGTGGTTGAGCTCACAACACTATAATTAGGCGAAGAAGGACGCGTTGGTTGAGTCTGGATATAATTCCAAACATAATAAGTCACAAAAATTAAAATCGACAAGGCAAATAAAATGAAATAAATCAAGGGCAGATAAGAAGTCTTTTTCTTATTTGATCGTCTGCGACCAGACAAGTCTTCTTCATCGACATCTACCTCTTCATAAGTGATCATACTACCTGAATCATAGGCATCCAAAATAATTCGTTCATCCAATTCAACTGCCCAAGCATATTTTCTCAAAAAAGAACGAGCGTAGAAGGTACTAGGGAGTTGATCAAAATCATCTGCCTCCATAGCTTCTAATAAATTCATCTGAATATCAGTTTTTGTCTGCAGTTCTTCTATACTCAATCCCTGATTAATTCTGGCTAAACGCAGAACCTCACCAATTGTTTTTTTTCTCATACGTACCATTCCTTCTTTCTAGGGTTACTTATCTTTTAAGCTGGAAAGATTGTAAAATCAACTAGATCACCATCATCTATCAAACGATGACCTGCTTCAAGAACATCGTCTAAAGTAATTTCTTGTAAAATTTTTGGTAAATCCAAAATAGTTTCTCCTCTGTCGACTGGTTCATACTGTGTCGCAATAAACTCCAAGGAGTTCATACTACTGAAAAATTCCCCAAACATCTCACTCTTAACAAGATCCAGATGTTCCTCTGTAAGATCTGAATCTTTCGTAAAGTTGCGAATAGCCTTTCGAAATTGATGCGACAACGAAACAGGTTCTTTCGTTTCCATCGTCAACATCACAAAATGAAAGCGACTGTTGACTTCAACCTCAAGTGACAATGACGCATCTAACTTCCCATTCTCATATAACTTTTGAAATCGCTCAGAAGTCCAACCAAACATCATCGTAAACAATAATTTTAGCAAAATATTATAACGGTAGCAATCTTCTGCTGCCACCTCACCTGCTCCCCTAATTCCAACAGCAAGTTTTGGTGAAGAGACTTCCATCCGAAGGCTATCTGTTTCTTTAACAGCTTGTAAAGTAAGCTTCTCCTTCCTTACTACCATGTCTTCCAAGTTTCTGAGTTTCTTTTGTGAAAAATACTTCTCAACCGTATCTACATTAAAATTCCCAACTAAAAACAAAGACATATTGACAGGTTTGTAAAAGACTGTAAAGTTATCTTTTAAGTCATTCAGCTGAATGTTGTTAATTGATTTTTCACTTCCAACAATGTCTGCTGCCAAAGGAGTATTGAGATAAAGATTTGCTAAGGTTGCAAAAAACAGACGCGAATCTGGATCGTCTTGGTACATCTCATGTTCCTGTTGGATAATTTCCCTCTCCATCTCAACCGACTCTTCTGTAAAATGAGCAACTGTTACCAATTCTTCAAGCAAATCCAAATTTTCTGATAAATGATCTATTGTTGAAAACAAATAACTCGTCTTTGTAAAACTTGTAAAAGCATTGCTATCGGCTCCCAAGCGTGTAAAAGACTCCATAATATCTTCAGCATTTTCTCTCTCAAATAGTTTATGTTCAAGAAAATGTGCAATTCCAGCTGGATAACACTGTAAACCTTTTTTAGATAGTGTAAAGCTTGTGTCTACTGATCCAAATCGAACTGTTACAACTCCGTAAACTTCATTAAATTGTTTCTTAGGAAGGAGAGACACTGTCAATCCATTTGATAGACGAGTCTGATAAACCGTCTCCTTTACAGCAGGATAGTATTTTTCTTCAAAGGTAACTGGTATCATTCTATTCCTTCCATAAAGTATATCGCTTGTAACCGAACACTATTTGCTGCTTTGCAGATAGCTTCTTTATCAACTTGATTTAATTTTTCAATCCAATTGTCAAAATCTGATGTAGATTTCCCTAACAAACTATTCAAGTAAACTCGCTCGATTAGTGAGCTCTGACTATCTTGCGCAAGCAATAAGGTTCTGCGAATCATCTCCTTAGTCTGTTCAATCTCCAAATCTGTAAAATTACCTTTCTTTAGTTCAAGTAATTGATGATTCATCAATTTTCTGGCTTGATTGCGCTTTTCCCGATCAATGCCAGCATACATCCTCAATTGACCACTAAATAAATCCAATTGACTGGAGATAGTGTAGGCTAGACCAGCATTTTCCCGAACATTCGTAAAAAGCTTAGAGTGAGCAAAACCACCTAACAGACCATTCATTACTACCATGGCCAAATGATGCTTGTCTCCATAGCTCGTAGAACAATGGTAAGCCAATTCCAAAACGGATTGGCCCACATTCTTACGAATCATTCCTTCCCGAAGGACATTTGAATATGGTTGTTGGTACTGAGGCTTGACATCGATTTGACGCCCAGTAAAGGAAAATGACCTCAACCACTCCTTCACTTCAACTTCATTGAAATCACCCAAGAAAAAGAAATCAATTCGATCATTTTTTAGAGCATCTTGCAAGCAAGTGTAGCTACTTTCCGGAGACTCATTTGAAATGCGATTTCGTAAATCACTGTATCTCAATTGAAGACGCTCATCACGGAAGAACAAGTTATCCAATTCCTTATGAGCAAAATAAAATGAATCATCCATATCAGTAGCTAAACTAGCCAATAATTGTTTTTTTTCAATTTCAAATAAGGCTGGCTCAAAGGCTCCATCTTGAGCTAAGGGAGCAAATAAAGTCTGTTTCACCAATTCCAAAATTTGAGAAGTCAAGACATTTTTTTTACTCAAAAACTCATCCCGCACATAGGTAAATGTTAGGTCAAGAATATGTACCTGTCCTCTACGATAAGCACTCGTAGAAATATCTGTCCCATATAAACTTGCCAAGTATCTGCGAAAAGCTTGAGATGTTGGGTAAACTTGATTTGCCGTCTCCAACATACTTGCACTTAACATACGTCCTGCTATCGTCTCAAGAGATAAGGGAGCAGTAAAATGAATAGTGATTTTATTTGTTTTAAACTTTTTGGATTGAACAAAATGTGCTGAAATTCCAGACACTAACTCCATACCTTACCTCCTTACATATAGAGTTCTATTATATCACGAAAAGGAAAATATTTCTTATTCTCTTTATAGCTTTCAAAAGTAAAATCGTTTTCATTTCAGCTAACTTTCCTTCAGCTATTTCAAGGAAAATATGGTATAATACCAAAGATTGAGGTGAATTATGGAATACAAATTATTTGAAGAATTTATTACGCTCCAAGCCCTCCTAAAAGAACTTGGAATTATACAAAGCGGTGGTGCTATCAAATCCTTTTTAATAGATCATCAAGTTTACTTTAATGGTGAATTAGAAAATAGACGTGGGAAAAAAATCCGTATTGGAGATACGATTGATATCCCTGATTTAAAAATTGATATCACCTTGACACAACCAAGTTTAAAAGAGCAAGAAGAATACCAAACAGATAAGATTGAAAAAGAGCGAATTGCTAAACTTGTCAAAGAGATGAACAAGGGTGTAAAGAAAGAAAAACAAAAAACCACTTTATCACCTAAAACCAAACAAGCTCCACGTTTTCCAGGAAGATAATCATGTGGCTCCAACATTTAACAATAAAAACCTTTCGAAACTACAAAGAGACGAAAATTGATTTTAATCCAAAATTAAACGTCTTTTTGGGTCAAAATGCCCAAGGAAAAACCAATATTCTAGAAGCAATCTATTTCTTGGCCTTAACACGCAGCCATCGTACTCGAACAGATAAAAATCTCATTCATTTTGATGAAGAACAACTCCATCTTTCTGGCTTGCTACAGACAAAAACAGGTTCTATCCCTCTAGAAATTGATTTAACACCAAAAGGGCGTGTGACTAAAGTCAATCACTTAAAACAAGCTCGCCTCTCAGACTACATCGGACATATGAATGTTGTTCTCTTCGCACCTGAAGATCTCCAGCTAATTAAAGGAGCACCCTCCGTTCGTCGAAAATTTATAGACATTGAACTGGGACAAATTAAACCAATTTACTTGTCAGACCTGTCAAACTACAACCATATACTCAAGCAAAGAAATACGTATCTAAAATCTAGCCATAAGATTGACGAAACTTTTCTGTCAGTCTTAGATGATCAGTTAGTAGAGTATGGTTGTCGCGTTATAAAGCATCGAATAAAATTCATTAAAGATTTAGAGAAATTTGGTCAAAAAAAACACTTAGAAATCTCGAACCAATTAGAAGAGTTGTCAATTTCTTATCAATCATCTATCAACTTCACTAATGAAGAAGTCTTAATGGATTCTTTTAAAATGGCTTTAGAGAAAAGTAGATCAAGAGATTTATTCAAAAAGAATACTGGTGTTGGCCCTCATCGAGATGACATTACTTTCTATATCAATTGTATAGATGCTAGTTTTGGAAGTCAAGGTCAACATCGTAGTCTTGTACTCTCTATAAAATTAGCAGAAATAGAGTTAATGGAAAGTATTACCAACGAGTCTCCGATACTACTACTTGACGATGTTATGAGCGAACTTGACAACACTAGACAACTAAAATTATTAGAAACGATTTCACAATCTATCCAAACCTTTATCACAACAACAAGTTTAGACCACTTGCAAAATTTGCCAGAAAATCTTAGTATCTTCAATATCCAAAATGGTAAAGTATCTGTAAACACACATTGACAACTTTGTAAACAAAAAAGAACTCCTGATTTTCAGGAGTTCTTTTTTACTTCTTACATAGAGTAGTTTGGTGCTTCATTAGTGATTTGTACATCATGAGGATGGCTTTCTTTTAGACCAGCCCCAGACATTTCAATAAATTGAGCGTTGTCGTGCAATTCTTTAAGGTTAGCTGCACCACAATAACCCATGCCAGAGCGAATACCACCAATCATTTGGAAGACAATATCAGCTGCCGCTCCTTTATAGGCAACACGACCTTCAATTCCTTCTGGAACAAGTTTGTTCGCTTCATTGACAGAACCTTGGAAGTAACGGTCACTTGAACCTTTCTTCATTGCAGCGATTGATCCCATACCACGGTACGTTTTGAACTTGCGTCCTTGGAAAATTTCCGTTTCACCTGGCGCTTCGTCTGTTCCAGCAAACATTGATCCAAGCATAACTGCATTTCCACCTGCGGCAAGGGCTTTTACAATATCTCCAGAATACTTGATTCCACCATCAGCAATAATTGTTTTTCCATATTCGCGCGCAACGGCTGCCGCATCATAGATTGCTGTCACTTGTGGGACACCCACACCTGCAATCACACGAGTAGTACAGATAGAACCTGGTCCGATACCGACTTTGACAACATCTACACCTGCATCATAAAGAGCACGCGCACCTTCTGCAGTTGCAATATTACCAGCAATCAAAGTGCGATCTGGGAAATGAGCACGAATCTCAGCAATTTTACGCAAGACACCTGCAGAATGACCATGCGCAGTATCAATAACAATTGCATCAGCACCTGCTTCAAAAAGGGCTTCGGCACGTTCAAATGTATCTGAAGTGACACCTACCGCACCAGCAACTAGAAGACGGCCAAATTCATCCTTTGCTGCATTTGGAAATTCAATCACTTTTTCAATATCTTTAATAGTAATCAAGCCAGAAAGACGACCTTCTTCGTCTACCAAAGGAAGTTTTTCAATACGGTGTTCTTGAAGAATGCTTTCAGCTGTTGCAAGATCTGTACCAACAGGAGCAATAACAAGATTTTCGCTGGTCATGTGGTTTGAGATTGGCTGATTGTAATCTGAAATAAAGCGAAGATCTCGGTTTGTCAAAATACCAACCAATTTACGATTTTCAAGTGTTTCCACAACTGGAACACCACTGATACGGTAGCGTCCCATCAGTTCGTCCGCTTCAGCAATAGTGTGTTCTGGAGTCAAGAAGAATGGATCAATAATAACACCATTTTCAGAACGTTTTACCTTGCGAACTTCATCTGCCTGTTGTGCAATAGACATATTTTTATGGATTACTCCAAGACCACCTGCACGAGCAATAGCAATGGCCATTTGACTTTCTGTGACTGTATCCATTGCGGCTGTTATAATTGGGATATTTAAAGTCAGATTATCTGCCAATTTTGTTGTTAAATCTGCATCATTAGGCAACACATGACTTTCTGCTGGAATGAGCAATACATCATCAAAGGTAAAACCTTTTTTTAAAAATTTAGTATCCCAATTAGACATTGAAGTTTCCTCTTTTCTTTCTTTTTGAGCTTGACTCTTTTTGTGTTGTATCTATCATACCATTCTATGAAAATTTGTCAATTATATTTATAACAGAAAACATAAAAAAACTATCCCTGTGGTTCTATGGAAGAGATAGTTTTACGATTCATATTTTATCTATTATTTAAAATAATTTAGTCCCATTGCTCCCTTAACTTCAGATAGAGTTTGCCCTGCAACCTCACGAGCTTTTTCACTACCTTTTTGAAGCATATTGTACACTTCACCCATATCCTTAGCAAATTCGATACGGCGCTCACGAATAGGACCAAGTTCGCGTTCTAATATTTCAAGTAGATAACGTTTCGTCTTCACATCACCAAGACCACCACGTTGATAATGTTCTTTCATATTCGCAATTTCTTGAGCATCTTCTGGACGACCAAACACATCTAGATAATGGAAAACCATGTTTCCTTCAATCTTACCTGGATCCTCCACTCGAATATGATCCGGATCAGTATACATGCTCATGACTTTTTTACGCAACGTATCCGCATCATCTGCTAGATAAATACCATTATTAAGGGATTTAGACATCTTGGCATTTCCATCTAAACCAGGCAAACGCCCTGCTCTCTCATTCTCTGGATAAATACCTTCCGGCTCCACCAAGACCTCACAATTATAAGCATGATTAAAGGAACGAACAATCTCACGAGTTTGCTCAATCATTGGTTTCTGATCTGTCCCAACAGGAACATAATTAGCCTTGAAGGCAGTAATATCTGCTGCTTGCGCAATCGGATAAACCAAAAATCCTGTCGGAATACTTTCTCCAAACCCTTTCTGAGCAATCTCTGTTTTCACTGTAGGATTGCGCTCTAAACGTGCTAGTGACACCAAATTCATATAGTACATAGACAGTTCAGCTAACTCTGGAATCTGACTTTGAATAAAGATGGTTGATTTACTTGGATCCAATCCAACTGCTAGGTAATCCAAGGCAACATTCCCAATCGATTCTAGAATCGTTTGAGGATCTTTGGCGTGATCTGTCAATGCTTGTTGGTCCGCCAAAAAAACAAACATGTCATACTTGTCTTCTTCCTGCAGCAATACTCTATTTTTAAGACTCCCAACATAATGTCCAATATGCAATTTTCCTGTTGGGCGATCTCCTGTTAAAATAATAGGTTTCGTCATTTTTTTCTCCTTCGAAATGGTCTCTTCAATTATAGCATTTTTTTGTTAAAATAACAGAAAATTATTTAAATCAAACAACTAACTCTTTGTAAATAAACCTGTAAACTTAATTGACACAAAATTGACAAACAAAAATTTGAATATTTCTCTCTTTTCTAGTAGAATAAATGTATTACATATTATAGGAGAAAAACATTGCTTACAGTATCTGATGTTTCACTACGTTTTAGTGATCGCAAACTTTTTGATGATGTCAATATCAAATTTACAGAAGGAAATACATACGGATTAATTGGTGCTAATGGTGCTGGGAAATCTACATTCTTAAAAATCCTAGCTGGTGATATCGAGCCAACAACTGGTCACATCTCTCTTGGTCCAGATGAACGTCTCTCTGTCCTCCGTCAAAATCACTTTGACTATGAAGATGAACGTGCAATTGATGTCGTTATCATGGGAAATGAAAAACTTTATAGCATTATGAAGGAGAAAGATGCTATTTACATGAAGGAAGATTTCTCAGACGAGGACGGGGTTCGTGCAGCCGAACTTGAAGGTGAATTTGCCGAACTTGGAGGCTGGGAGGCAGAGAGCGAAGCATCTCAACTACTTCAAAACCTAAATATTCCAGAAGAATTGCACTACCAAAACATGAGCGAATTGGCCAATGGTGAAAAAGTGAAGGTTCTCCTTGCTAAAGCCTTATTTGGTAAACCTGATGTTCTTCTTTTGGACGAGCCTACCAACGGTTTGGACATCCAATCAATTACTTGGCTAGAAGACTTCTTGATTGATTTTGATAACACCGTTATCGTTGTATCCCATGACCGTCACTTCTTAAACAAAGTATGTACTCACATGGCCGACCTTGACTTTGGAAAAATCAAACTCTATGTCGGAAACTACGACTTCTGGAAGGAATCTTCTGAGCTTGCTGCTAAATTGCTAGCAGACCGTAATGCCAAGGCAGAAGAAAAAATTAAGCAATTGCAAGAATTCGTTGCTCGCTTCTCTGCCAACGCTTCTAAGTCAAGACAAGCAACGTCTCGTAAAAAAATGCTTGACAAGATTGAACTAGAAGAGATTGTTCCATCTAGTCGTAAATATCCATTCATCAACTTTAAAGCAGAACGTGAGATTGGTAATGATCTCTTGACAGTTGAAAATCTTTCTGTCAAGATTGACGGTGAAACTATTCTTGACAACATCAGCTTTATCTTACGTCCAGGTGATAAGACTGCTCTTATTGGACAAAATGACATCCAAACGACTGCATTAATTCGTGCAATCATGGGTGACATTGATTATGAAGGAACTGTCAAGTGGGGAGTTACTACTAGCCGTTCTTACTTACCAAAAGACAACTCGGCTGATTTTGCAGGAGGAGAGTCAATCCTTGACTGGTTGCGTCAATTTGCAAGTAAAGAAGAAGATGACAATACCTTCCTGCGTGGTTTTCTTGGTCGTATGCTCTTCTCTGGAGATGAGGTTAACAAACCTGTAAACGTCTTGTCAGGGGGAGAAAAAGTGCGTGTCATGCTTTCAAAACTTATGCTCTTGAAATCAAACGTCCTTGTACTTGATGATCCAACAAATCACTTGGATTTGGAATCTATCTCAAGCTTGAACGATGGATTGAAAAACTTTAAAGAATCAATCATCTTTGCTAGTCATGACCACGAGTTCATTCAAACTTTGGCAAACCATATTATTGTTTTGTCTAAGAATGGCGTCATCGATCGTATCGATGAAACCTACGATGAATTCCTAGAAAATGCAGAAGTACAAGCAAAAGTCAAAGAACTTTGGAAAGACTAAATAAGACTTCAAAACTCAGTTGGGGTAGCCAACTGAGTTTTCTATCATTCTACGAGGTAACATGAAATCATTTTTTAAAACATATTGGACCTATTTTGTTTCTTTCATCATTCCTTTAGTAATTATGACCGGAGTATACCTAACTCAAGGTATCTACTGGAATAGCGATACATCTCCACTATTAGGAGATGGTTTCCATCAATACGTTATTTTTGATGTGGCTTTACGAAATATTCTACATGGAAATGGTAGTTTGTTTTACACCTTTACAAGTGGCCTCGGACTAAATTTCTATGCTCTATCTAGTTATTACTTGGGTAGTTTTCTCTCACCCCTAGTTTACTTTTTTAATCTGTCGAATATGCCAGATGCTGTTTATCTGACCACTCTTTTAAAATTTGGATTGATTGGTCTGTCAACCTACTTTAGTTTGAATAGATTATTTAAAGATATTCCAAAATTTTTAAAACTAGCCTTATCTACTTCTTATGCTCTGATGAGCTTCACTGTCAGTCAGTTAGAGATAAAAACCTGGCTAGATGTTTTTATCTTGATTCCTCTAATTATTACTGGTTTACACATACTTGTAATACAAAAGAAGCGCCTACTATACTTTATAAGTCTGTCAATCTTGTTTATTCAAAATTATTATTTTGGATATATGACAGCTTTGTTTCTAATTTTCTGGTATATCTGCCAAATTTCTTGGGACTTTAAAACTCGAAAATCATCTTTTCTTGATTTTGTTGTTACCTCCTTTTTAGCAGGAATGGCTAGTTTGATTATGACTCTTCCTACACTGTTTGATTTACAAACTCATGGGGAGAAGTTAACTGCCATCACGAAATTAAAAACAGATAGTAGCTGGTATCTGGATATTTTCGCAAAACAATTCATTGGATCTTTTGATACAACTAAGTATGGAGCTATACCAATGATTTTTGTTGGATTGCTTCCTTTTATTTTAACCATTCTATTTTTCACAATAAAATCCATAAGGTTTCACGTGAAACTTACCTATGTAATTTTCTTTATTTTTTTAATATCAAGCTTTTACATAGAGGCACTTGATTTGTTTTGGCAAGGGATGCATACCCCAAATATGTTTTTGCATCGCTATGCTTGGATTTTTTCCACTCTGTTAATTTATACTGCAGCAGAAGTCTTAAATCGTCTGAAAGAACTGAAACTCTGGAATCTATTTGTCTCACTTTTTCTTGTACTGACAGGGTTTTTGGCTACTGTATACTTTAAATCACATTATTCTTTTTTAACAGATTTGAATATCCTACTCACCCTTGAATTTCTCCTGGTTTATGCTCTTTTACTTCTTGCAGTCATTAGAAAATTTATCTCTGTAAATCTATTTGCAATTCTTTTGTCTTTATTTATAACAGCTGAGATAAGCTTAAATGCTTCATCTCAAATGGAAGGAATAGCTAAAGAATGGGCCTTTGCTTCTCGTAGCGCCTATAATAGAGATATCACTGCTATGGAATCCATTCTAAACCAAATTGACAATCCATTTACACGTACTGAAAAACTGCAAATTCAGACTGGGAATGACAGTATGAAATTTAACTACAATGGAATCTCTCAATTTTCGTCTGTACGAAATCGTTCAGCTAGCACTAGTTTGGATAAACTGGGATTCAAATCCTCTGGAACCAACCTCAATCTCCGTTATGCAAATAATAGTCTTTTAGCAGATAGTTTATTTGGAATCCAGTACAATATTTATGAAACTTCACTTGATAAGTATGGCTTTCAAGAAATTTATCAAAAGGATCATTTAACCTTATATAAAAATCAATTCTCTTTACCCATTGCTTTTGCAACTCAATCTATTTACACAGATGTAAACTTTAACAATCACACTCTGGATAATCAGGCTTTATTTATAAACCAGCTTGCTAATCTCAACTTAGATTACTTCTCCCCAATAGCATATGATAAAACAGATACTTCAGATGGTTTAACGAGCATCACAGGTTCTGCGAATGAAGATGCAAAGATTGATTATCAAATTGAGGTTCCTCAAAATAGTCAAGTCTATCTCTCTTTTTCAAATCTTCATTTTACAAACGATAAGCAAAAGAAAGTTGACATCCTTGTCAACGGTGAAAAAAAGACTTTTACAACTGACAATGCTTTTAATTTCTTTAATTTGGGTTATACTGAAGAACAAAAAACTTTCAATATCAGTGTTAGTTTCCCTGGAAATTCTCAGGTGTCATTTGAATCTCCAACCTTCTATCGTTTAGATACTCAGGCCCTAACTGAAGCAATCCAAAAAATTAAAGAACAACCTGTAGAAGTATCCACCTCTAAAAATAAAGTCTTTGCTACATATGAAGTCAAACAAGATACCTCTATTTTCTTCACTATTCCTTATGACAAAGGTTGGTCTGCATACCAGGATGGGAAAAAACTTGAAATCAAGCAGGCTCAGACTGGTTTTATGAAAGTTGATGTTCCAAAGGGAAAAGGCACCATTACACTTTCCTTTATCCCCAATGGTTTTGTTATTGGAGCAGCCTGCTCACTAACTGCCCTTCTTCTTTTTGGGATCTATAATCACAGACAAAATTTATCTAAGACAGAAAAAGATTGACCAATTTCTTGGCCAATCTTTTTAATCTTCTTCCATTTTCTTAGGTTGATAAGCTAGCATACCTAAAGCAGTAAAGAAAGCTAGAGTTATAATAAGGAAAATCACTTGATGATGAATATTTCCTGTCATAGAGATTGTTTGTCGTAAGCCTGATACAGAGTAACTCATTGGTAACCAAGGATTGACACCTTTAAAGAAATCATTTGTCAAAGCAAGTGGATAAGTCCCTGCACTTGATGCTAACTGTAATAAAAGTAAAATAAGAGAGAAGAAGGCTCCTAAACGGCTATTCCAAGTTGTTAAAGCTGTCACCATAGACATGAAAGCTAAACTTGTGATTATAATTAGAATCAAGGTTCTCATCTCATGATTAGCAGTCAATCCAATAAGATGAACACCTCCATAAACTAAAACACCTGCTAAGACAGCTATAATCCCATTTATTTCAGAACGAGACTTCAACCAAGCCCAACGACTCTCTGGATGACGTCCAGAAGGTAACTTAGCAAAAATCATATTGGTAGATATAGCAGCAACAAAAAGAGCAACTGATATCATATAAGGAGCCATGGCAATCCCATTTACAGGAACTTGGTCATTATCTGTTTTTGAGAGAAGTAGAGGTTCAGATAATGTTTCTGCATTTTTAGATTCTGTTGAAGCTGATTTGAGTTGATTATTAGCATTGCCTAATCCTTGTCCTAATGAATCAACTCCTGTCTGTAAATATTCAAGACCAGAGGTTAAGCTTGTTCCACCTTCTGCTAGTTTTCCAGTACCATCTGCAATCTTCATAGCGCCACTTCCTAGTTGAGATGCTGCAGAAAGTAACTGTGTTGATTTGTCTGTTAATTGACCAGAGCCAAATTGTAATTTAGTAAGACCTGCTATCAGCTCTGGGCTCTTATTATTCAATTGAGCAGACCCAGATGACAAGCTTCCTATACCTGATACTAATTCTGGAGCTTTTCCAGCTAACGCATCTACTCCAGCTGTCAAGGTTGATGTATTTTCTGTCAACTTACTTGATCCAGAAACTAATTGATCTAGACTAGTTGTTAAGTTTGCATTCTTTTCACTTAGTTTATTGGCACCTATAGAAATTGTGTCCAGTCCCCTAGTATAGTTTACAACTCCTTTTTCAATTGACTGACTTCCAGGAACTAACTGATTGTCTACAGTAGTTTGTAATTTTGTAAATCCATTTGACAATGTTGTCAAGGAGCTAGATGCTACAGGTAAGAGTTGATTTGCTTTCGTCTGCACATCAGATAGATTAGATACTTGTTGTTCTGAATTCTCTATACTTTCTTTCAATCCTCCTACTATCGTTAAAATTGTTTTTGCTGACTCAATAGTAGAATTAGAATTTTTAGAAATAGCTTCTGTCAGTTCTTTCTTTTGTTCCTCTGTCAGAGATTGATAAGTAGCTGTTGATTGAAGGTTCGCAAGAGTTTTCTCTTGTTCTATCTGACTTTTAGTCACAATATCCTGAGCAAGAGTTGTTAGATTTGGTAAAACCTCTGATAATGTCGTTTTCAGTTGAGCATTATCTGATATTGTAAGAGCTTGTAGTGTTTTATTTAGTTCCCCTAGGCTAGTTGCCAATTGATTTATTTCTTCACTTTGTTGAGATGAGGACTCTAATTGACTTGAAATTTTTTTAATACCAGTATTTAATTGCTCCATTCCATCTCTTAGTGTATCTGATTGATTGGATAATTGACTTGTTCCGTTAGAAAGTTCTTTCACACTACTTGTATAAGCATTTACACCAACTGAAAATTGATTGAGACCTGTATCCAGTTGTGAAACGCCACCTGTATAGGACTTTATACCTGTATTTAGCTGATTTACACCTGTCACCAACTCAGGAGTTTTTGAAGCTAATTGACCAAGTCCAGTGTCAACTTGTGAGACAGCATTTGTATAACTTTGTAAACCACTATTAAAAGTTCCTAAACCAATATGTAATTGCTCTATAGCAGACACATAGCTAGATAAGCCTTTTGTAAATTGATCCGCTCCATTTGAAAAAGTTACAGTTGAATTAGCTAGAGTATTAAGATTTGTCGTCAATGTTTGACTTCCCGTCACCAACTGATCGGCTCCATTAGCCAATTTTTCACTTCCATCAGCTGCCTTATTTATTCCAGACTTCAAATCATTCATTTTTTGAAATAGTGCCTTGGTATATGTTTCAGTTACATTCGTAGAGACGGTTTGTTTTAATTGTGTCATTGCAGAATCACTCATCTTACTTGCAATAAAGCTATGCCCACTTGACGTCTGATAATCAATCTGCATCTGTTCAGGATGATTCGTTAAGATTGAGGCAGCTTTTTCAGATAAGTCACTTGGTAAAGTCACTACCATGTAGTAGTCACCTTCTTCTAGGCCTTTTTCCCCTTCCTCTTCATTAACAAAATGAAAATCTAAAGCCTTATTTCCTTTTAAATTAGACACCATGTCATCACCAATTGTCATTGTCTGTCCATTATAAGAAGCTTCCTTATCTTTATTGACAACTGCCACAGGTAACTCGGATAATTGGCCATAAGGATCCCACATGGATGATAAAAATATAATGTTGTATAAAGCTGGAATGAGAGAAATCCCTATCATTACAATGATAAAGGTCGGTTTTTTAAATATTGCTTTCCATTCTTTAAACATATTTCCTCCTTTTTTAAACATATTGTCTAAAATTTTGATATAATAGATTATACATCAAAAAATCCAAATTACAAGGTAAAAAATATTTTTTTAGACACATCGTCTATTTTTGTATACAAGGAGAAATTATGAAAGAAAGTAACAAACGTTTAAAAACAAAACGAATTATCGAAAATGCCATGGTTCAATTATTGATGGACCAACCCTTTGATCAAATTTCTACAGTTAAGTTAGCAGAAAAAGCCGGAATCAGTCGTTCCAGCTTTTATACTCACTACAAGGATAAGTATGATATGATTGAGCATTACCAAAGTAAGCTCTTTCATACCTTTGAGTATATTTTCCAAAAACATGCCCATCATAAAAGAGATGCTATTTTAGAAGTATTTGAATATTTAGAGTCTGAACCACTATTAGCTGCTCTTTTATCTGAAAATGGGACAAAAGAAATTCAAAATTTCTTGAGAAATAAACTGCATATTATGCTTAGCACTGATCTTCAGAAACGTTTTATGCAACTACAACTAAATCCAATTGAATTAGAATACAGTAGCATTTATCTAACAAATGCTCTATTTGGAGTTTGCCAGACTTGGATTGCCCATGGAAAAAAAGAAAGTCCGCAAGAAATGACCGACTTCCTTATGAAAATGTTAGGTGATGTAAACTAAAAAAGAACACCAATGGTGTTCTTTTTATCTGACTCCGCCAGTAGGACTCGAACCTACGACATCATGATTAACAGTCATGCGCTACTACCAACTGAGCTATGGCGGATAAAATAGTCCGTACGGGATTCGAACCCGTGTTACCGCCGTGAAAAGGCGGTGTCTTAACCCCTTGACCAACGGACCATCTATCTGTAGCAGATATAACCATTATATCAATTTCTTACTGATTGTCAATCACTTTTTAGATTTTTTCTCTAGAATATCTTTTAGTTTACGAACTTTCAAACGAGTGATGGGGCAGCGATGATCTTCATAAAAGACAACTTCTAGATTCTTTCGATCAATTTCTCTAACATTTCCAATATTGATTAGGAAAGATTTATGAGGAGAATAAAATCGCTGGGTATGTTTGTCCTTTTCCTGAATATCCGTCATTGTTCCATAGAACTCTTTGGCAAAATTCTTACCAATAATTCGCAGTTTATGAGAAACACCTGTTGTTTCGATATACAAAATATCATGGTAAGGGATTTTCAAATCATTTCCCTTATAGTTGTAATCAAAATAGTCTACAACATCTTCGTTTTCAAGCAGCATGCTCTTAGTGTAAAAAATACTCTGCTCGATACGTTTTTTGAACAATTCATCATTGATGTCTTTGTCTACAAAATCTAGAGCTGATACCTGGTATTTATAAGTTAAAGTAGCAAATTCAGATCGACTGGTAATAAAGACAATAATAGCATAAGGATTGTGGTGACGGATAAACTGTGCCACTTCAAAGCCTTTTTTCTCAATTCCGTGAATATCGATATCTAGGAAATAAAGCTGGTTTACTTCATCATTTTCAATATATTCCTTAAACTCACGAACTTTTCCTGTTGTCTTATAAGAAATAGGAATATTTGATTCCTCAGAGATTTCATTCAATATTCTCTCAAGTCTCACTTGATGCTCAATAACATCTTCTAAAATTAGTACTTTCATTCAAATTCCCTCTTAAATCTAATAATTTGTCTAAATGTGTTGTCTTCCATCTCTGTTTCTAAAATAATGTTGTCATACTTATCTAAAATCTCCTTGACATTATTAAGCCCTAGACCTCTATTTCTTCCCTTGGTAGAGAAACCTAAGGCAAATAGGTCCTCTGAAGGCGTCATAGTGATTTTACATGAATTCTGGATGACTATAACTGTCTCAAAATCCATTTTAATGACTGCAACTTCCATTTGTTTCAAATAACTATCCGCAGCACCTTCAACAGCATTATTTAATAGAATACTCATGATTCGAACAAGATCAAGTAAGTCCATTGACAATCTAGTAATAACATCCTTTACTTCCAATGTAAACTCTACATCATTATTTCGTGCATATACAATTGATTGAGCAATCACACTTCGTAAAGCTGAGTCCTCTATACTGTTTAAATCAAAGTAAGTATACTTTTCTGACCTCAATTTTTGATTTGCTTTTACTAAGACTTCCTTGTAAATTCTGTCAATTTCTTGTAAATTCCCACTATCAATTGCCATTTGCATGCTGACAAGCATCCCAGCATAGTCATGACGAAAACCTCGAATTTCATTATACAAGCCCACAATTTCATCTGTATAATTCTGTAAATATTTTTGTTCAAATTTCTTTTGTTTTAGAGCAATCTCTTTTTCAACTTGAACTTTATGAGAGTTCATTGCAAAGAAGCACAATAACATACATATAAAAATAATTGCTGCTAAAATACTCCCAAAGCTATTTAAATGAGGAAAAGTACTAACAATATCTGAAATAAACAGTACAATATGTAAAGTGAAGAAAGCAACTATAACTTTTTTTAAAAAAGGATAGAGATAATCTTTGTCAAAATATTTAAGTTCTAGATTAAAATAGGTAATAATTTTGTCTATTACAAGATAGGAAATTAAATTAATTATGAAAAAGAATAATCTTTCATGTTGTTCTACAAGTAAGTCACCTGTAATAGATGATATAGTAACGGAAAAAAAAGTATGAGCACTTTGATACAATAGTGAAAATATTAAACTTAAAAATATATTTTTTGAGGAATCATACTTTTTAATAAATTTAAAATAGCAATAGAATAGAATTGGATAAAAATTCTTTAAAGTATAATGTAAAATCAGTATTAATTTATCAGAATCTATAAAAGAGAATATAAAAGCATAAATTAATTGAAATATAAAGAATATAAAACCAAAAATATATCTTTCTTTTTTAGAAATTTCACAAATTCGACTATAAATTTTACTGATTATAACACAAGTTAAGAATGCATCTAATATTCCTACCATAATATCCATTTTCTACTCCTTTATTTTCTCCTAAAAATAGGAATTTGCTTGAAAAGATCCATTAATCCTCTTTTATCTCCACCCCGAATCTCCTGCAATTCTTTCTCCGTAAGCTTTTTAAACTGTTCCAATTTAACTGTGTTTTTCATAATAAAATCTCCTGTATTGTTTTTCTTGTAAGTTAACTTACAAACCTATTATACAAAATGAAGACCATATAAGAAAAAATTTTTCCCAACTGTACATTTTTGCGCCTGAAACGCACTTTTTTTAAGAAAAAAGCTGGGAGTAATCCCAGCTTCTTCTCTAATGTACTGATCCCAGCAGGATTCGAACCTGCGACCGTTCGCTTAGAAGGCGAATGCTCTATCCAGCTGAGCTATGAGACCTAACATGACCATTCTATCAAAAAACAAGAAGTAAGTCAATCTTCTATTTATGATAAGGGGATCCCTGCTGAATGGTAAAAGCACGATAAATTTGTTCAACAAGAACTAATCTCATTAACTGATGTGGCAAGGTCAAACGTCCAAAACTAACAGAAAGATTCGCTCGATGCTTCACAGCAGGGGATAGTCCCAGACTTCCACCAATAATAAATGTAAGGGTAGAAAATCCCTTTATAGAAGCCTGTTCCAGCTGTTTACTGAATTCTTCTGAAGAGAGAGTTTTTCCTTCAATTGCCAACACAACAACAAAATCTCTTTCTCCAACTTTAGAAAGAATTCGATTTCCCTCTATTTCTAATATTTTGTAATTTTCTGACTCACTTGCCTTATCTGGAGTTTTTTCATCAGCTAACTCAATGATTTCTACAGTGGCAAAACGAGATATACGTTTACTATATTCAGCAATGCCATCTTTAAGATATTTTTCCTTCAGTTTTCCAACTGTTACAATTTTTATTTTCATTCTTCTATTCTATCATATCCACACTTTATTTCACATCTTATACACATAAAAACTATCTAAAATAACAAGCAAATTCACAGAATAAAGTGAGTTATCCACAACTTGTGTAAAACTTCTACCTTTAAGCTTGAATTAAGTTAATAGATTTATACTTTAATCAAATAAAAAACAAACGGAGGCGTTTATGAAACACTTACAAAATTTTTACAAAAAAGGAGTTACCTTTCTTATCATCATTCTGATAGGATTTTTGAGTGGTGCTCTGGGAAGTTTTGTGACACTGCAACTTTATCAAAAACAAGTAAGTCAAGCCGCAAATAACACTACAAACACTGTTACTCAGACTTCCTACAAAAATGAAAATGCAACAACTCAGGCCGTTAATAAGGTAAAAGATGCCGTTGTGTCGGTCATCACTTATTCAGCAAATCGGCAAAATAGTGTTTTTGGAAATGAAGAGACAGATACGGATACCGACTCTCAACAGGTAGCAAGTGAAGGTTCTGGTGTTATTTACAAAAAGAATGGGAAAGATGCCTATCTTGTGACAAATACCCACGTTATTCAAGGAGCTTCAAAAGTTGATATCCGTTTAGCAGACGGTACAAAAGTTCCTGGTGAAATTGTCGGTTCTGATACGTTCTCTGATATTGCTGTCGTAAAAATTTCTTCAGAAAAAGTCACAACCGTAGCAGAATTTGGAGATTCTAGCAAGCTTAATGTCGGAGAAACTGCAATCGCAATTGGTAGTCCTCTGGGCTCAGAATATGCCAATACAGTTACCCAAGGAATCATTTCAAGTCTCAATCGAAATGTCTCTCTAAAATCTCAAGATGGTCAAGCGATTTCTACAAAAGCTATTCAGACAGATACTGCTATTAACCCTGGTAACTCTGGTGGTCCACTTATAAACATTCAAGGCCAAGTTATCGGGATTACATCAAGTAAAATTGCAAGTAATGGTGGAACCTCTGTCGAAGGTCTTGGTTTTGCAATCCCATCAAATGATGCTCAAAATATTATTAAACAGCTTGAAAGTGACGGTAAAGTGACTCGCCCTGCTCTTGGAATTCAAATGGTTAATTTGGCTAATATCGGAGCTAATGATCTTAGAAAACTCAATATTCCAAGTAGCGTAACTTCTGGTGTAGTAGTAAAATCTGTTCAAAGTAATATGCCTGCATCTGGTCACCTTGAAAAATATGACGTTATTACCAAAGTTGACGACAAGGAGATTTCTTCGTCAACAGATTTACAGAGTGCTCTTTACAACCATTCTATCGGAGACACCATTAAAATCACCTACTATAGAAATGGGAAAGAGGAGACTACAACTGTTAAACTAGATAAAAGTACAAGTGATTTAGAATCTTAATTGACATCAGTGTAAAGAAAACTTTACATATAATAAAAGATATGTTAGTGTAGAATCATGGAAAAATTTGAAATGATTTCTATCTCGGAAATACAAAAAAATCCCTATCAACCTCGAAAAGAATTTAATGCAGATAAACTAAGGGAATTGGCTGAGTCAATCAAAGAAAATGGGGTCATCCAACCCATCATCGTTCGTCAATCTCCTGTAATTGGTTATGAAATCCTTGCAGGAGAGAGACGATATCGGGCTTCTCTCTTGGCTGGTCTGACTTCTATTCCAGCCCTTGTGAAACACCTCTCAGATCAGGAAATGATGATTCAATCAATCATTGAAAATTTGCAGAGAGAAAACTTAAATCCTGTTGAAGAAGCACGCGCCTATGAATCTTTAGTAGAGAAAGGGTTTACTCACACTGAGATAGCAGATAAAATGGGGAAATCTCGACCTTATATCACTAATTTTATTCGTTTACTTTCCCTACCAGGGCATATCTTAGCTGAAGTAGAAAATGGAAAAATTTCTCAAGCTCATGCACGCTCACTAGTTGGTTTAGATAAAGAGCGACAGGAATATTTCTTTCAACTAATCAAAAATGAAGATATCTCTGTGAGAAAGCTAGAAACACTGCTGACAGAGAAAAAACAAAAGAAGCAGAAAAAAAGTGATTCTTTCATCAAAGATGAGGAAGATAAATTAAAAAAACAACTTGGATTGAATGTAGAAATTAAACTTTCTAAAAAAGATACTGGAAAGATTATTATTTCTTTTTCAAGCCAAGAAGAATATGACAGAATTATCAACAGCCTGAAATAAGGCTGTTCTTTTATTTTTTCAACCCACAAATTTATCCACTATTTTTTATAGCAAAAAATCAAAGAATTCAAGGGAATCCCTCACTTATCCCCAACCTGTGGATAAAAAATGTAAACATTGTGGATTCTTTTCCACAGATTGTGGAAAAATGCTAGCATCTATGGTAAAATAAATCTAACAATAAACCTTTTTACATCAAATATAGCAAAGGAGGGGATAATCGGTGAAAGAAAAACAATTTTGGAATCAAATCTTGGAATTGGCTCAAGAAAGATTGACACGTTCTATGTACGATTTCTATGCCACACCTGCTGAACTCATAAAAGTGGAGGGAAATGTAGCTACTATCTTTTTACCTAGACCTGAAATGGAAATGGTTTGGAAAAAACAACTCAAGGATATCATTGTGGCTGCTGGTTTTGAAGTTTATGATACTGAAATAAAAACTCAATTTGTCTTAACAAAGCCTGAGGAAGAATCTTCAACCTATGTCATGGATTCTGAAAATAGCAATCATTATGTTGCTTCACAGGCCAATCTTGCTATTCCATATTCTGAAACAGGATTGAAGGAAAAATATACCTTTGATAACTTTATTCAAGGAGATGGAAATATCTGGGCTAAGTCTGCTGCTCTGGCTGTTTCCGAAGACCTCGCCTTGACTTATAATCCCCTTTTCATTTATGGTGGTCCTGGACTAGGGAAAACCCACTTACTGAATGCTATTGGAAATGAAATTCTAAAAAATATTCCTGAAGCTCGGGTTAAGTATATTCCTGCTGAAAGTTTTATCAACGACTTTCTTGAGCATCTGAGGCTCGGGGAAATGGAAAAATTTAAAAAAACTTACCGAAGTCTTGATCTCTTGCTGATTGATGATATCCAATCTCTCAGTGGAAAAAAGGTTGCAACTCAAGAAGAGTTTTTCAATACTTTCAACGCTCTTCATAGCAATCAAAAACAAATCGTTCTGACTAGTGACCGAAGTCCTAAACATTTAGAAGGCCTTGAGGAAAGGCTTGTCACGCGCTTTAGCTGGGGATTGACTCAAAATATCACCCCTCCTGACTTTGAGACACGTATCGCCATTCTTCAAAGTAAAACGGAACATTTAAACTACCATTTCCAGAGTGATACCCTAGAATATCTGGCTGGTCAATTCGATTCAAATGTTCGAGAACTTGAAGGAGCAATCAACGATATCACTTTAATTGCCAGAGTAAAGAAGATTAAAGACATCACTATTGATATCGCTGCTGAAGCTATCAGAGCTCGCAAACAAGATGTTAGCCAACTGCTAGTCATTCCAATTGAAAAAATCCAAACTGAAGTTGGTAATTTTTATGGAGTGAGTGTCAAAGAAATGAAGGGGACGAGACGAGTTCAAAACATCGTTTTGGCGCGTCAAGTAGCTATGTATCTAGCTAGAGAACTGACAGATAATAGTCTTCCAAAAATCGGAAAAGAATTCGGAGGAAAGGATCACACCACCGTTATTCATGCCCATGCTAAAATTAAATCCTTGATTGACGAAGACGATAATTTACGCTTAGAAATCGAAGCAATCAAAAAGAAAATTAAATAGTTTGTGGATAACTTTTCCTTTTCTATCTTTTTTATCCACATTTTTTAAACAAACTTAAAAGCCTGAAATTACTAAATAGAAATCAGTTTTCCACAGAATTCACACACTCTATTATTTCTATTATCCTTCTAATACTAAAAATAAATAAAGGAGAATCCATGATTCATTTTTCAATTAATAAAAATTTATTTCTACAAGCCTTAAATACCACAAAACGAGCAATTAGCTCCAAAAATGCTATTCCAATTTTATCAACAATCAAAATTGATGTTACCAATGAAGGCATTACTTTAATTGGATCAAATGGTCAAATTTCCATTGAAAATTTCATTTCTCAAAAGAATGAAGATGCAGGTCTTTTGATTACTTCCTTAGGTTCGATTCTTCTTGAGGCTTCTTTCTTTATCAATGTTGTATCTAGTCTTCCAGACGTAACGCTTGATTTCAAAGAAATTGAACAAAAACAAATTGTCTTAACAAGTGGCAAATCAGAAATCACCCTAAAAGGAAAAGATAGCGAACAATATCCACGAATCCAAGAAATTTCAGCAAGTACTCCTTTGGTTCTTGAAACAAAATTACTCAAGAAAATTATCAATGAAACAGCTTTTGCTGCAAGTACGCAAGAAAGTCGTCCCATCTTAACAGGTGTTCACTTCGTATTGAGTCAACATAAAGAACTAAAAACAGTTGCGACAGACTCTCATCGCCTTAGCCAGAAAAAATTGACTCTTGAAAAAAATGGCGATGATTTCGATGTGGTAATTCCTAGTCGCTCTCTACGCGAATTTTCAGCTGTATTTACGGATGATATTGAAACAGTGGAGATTTTCTTTGCCAATAATCAAATCCTCTTTAGAAGCGAAAATATTAGCTTCTATACTCGTCTCCTAGAAGGAAACTATCCTGATACGGATCGTTTGATTCCAACAGACTTTAACACTACAATTACTTTTGATGTGGTTAATTTGCGTCAATCTATGGAGCGTGCACGTCTCTTATCAAGTGCGACTCAAAATGGTACTGTGAAGCTTGAAATTAAAGGTGGAGTTGTTAGCGCCCATGTTCACTCTCCAGAAGTTGGTAAAGTAAACGAAGAAATCGATACGGAGCAGGTGACTGGTGATGATTTAACTGTTAGTTTCAACCCAACTTACTTGATTGATTCTCTCAAGGCTTTAAATAGCGAAAAGGTAACTATTAGCTTTATCTCAGCTGTTCGTCCATTTACTCTTGTGCCAGCAGATACTGACGAAAATTTCATGCAGCTCATCACACCAGTTCGTACAAATTAAGTGAAAGAGGTTGAGCCTAGCTCGCCTCTTTTATGATATAATCAAAAAAGAAAAGGAGAGTAATATGTATCAAGTTGGAAATTTTGTTGAGATGAAAAAGCCCCATGCTTGTACAATCAAGTCAACAGGAAAAAAAGCTAATCGTTGGGAAATTACACGTGTAGGGGCAGATATCAAAATCAAATGTAGCAATTGTGACCACCTTGTCATGATGAGTCGCTATGATTTTGAACGAAAAATGAATAAGATTATTGACTAAGAACACTTAGTTAGAGGGTTAGCAAGTTTTCCCTTTTTGTGTTATAATGTTAGGGATTGAAATGAGAACGGAGAATGAGAAACTATGGCTTTAACAGCAGGTATCGTTGGTTTGCCAAACGTTGGTAAATCAACCCTTTTTAATGCAATTACAAAAGCAGGAGCAGAGGCGGCAAACTACCCATTTGCGACTATTGATCCAAACGTTGGGATGGTGGAAGTTCCAGATGAACGCCTACAAAAACTAACGGAAATGATTACACCTAAAAAGACAGTCCCAACAACATTTGAATTTACAGATATTGCAGGGATTGTAAAAGGAGCATCAAAAGGAGAAGGGCTAGGAAATAAATTCTTGGCTAACATCCGTGAAGTAGATGCGATTGTTCATGTTGTGCGTGCATTTGATGATGAAAATGTTATGCGTGAGCAAGGACGTGAAGACGCCTTTGTGGATCCACTTGCAGATATTGATACCATTAACCTAGAATTGATTCTTGCTGACTTAGAATCAGTTAATAAACGCTACGCGCGTGTAGAAAAGATGGCACGTACGCAAAAAGATAAAGAATCAGTAGCAGAGTTTAACGTTCTTCAAAAGATTAAACCAGTCCTTGAGGATGGAAAATCAGCTCGAACTATTGAATTTACAGATGAGGAACAAAAGGTTGTCAAAGGTCTCTTCCTTTTAACCACTAAACCAGTTCTTTATGTTGCTAATGTGGATGAGGATGTAGTTTCAGATCCAGATTCTATCGACTATGTGAAACAAATTCGAGAATTTGCAGCGACAGAAAATGCAGAGGTAGTAGTTATTTCTGCGCGTGCTGAGGAAGAAATTTCTGAGTTAGATGATGAAGATAAGCAAGAGTTTCTTGAAGCACTTGGCTTGACAGAATCAGGTGTTGATAAGTTGACTCGAGCTGCTTACCACTTACTTGGACTTGGAACTTACTTCACAGCTGGTGAAAAAGAAGTTCGCGCTTGGACCTTTAAGCGTGGTATGAAAGCTCCTCAAGCAGCTGGTATTATCCATTCAGATTTTGAAAAAGGCTTTATTCGTGCAGTAACCATGTCATATGAGGATCTAGTGAAATACGGATCTGAAAAGGCTGTAAAAGAAGCTGGGCGCTTGCGTGAAGAAGGAAAAGAATATATCGTTCAAGATGGTGATATCATGGAATTCCGCTTTAATGTCTAATAACATTTAACAAATAGTGTCAATTAGGTTGGAAAAAAATTCCAACCCTTTTGGCTTTTGAAAGGAAAAATAAATGACCAAATTACTTGTTGGATTAGGAAATCCAGGAGATAAATATTTTGAAACCAAGCACAATGTTGGCTTTATGTTGATTGACCAACTAGCTAAAAAACAAAATGTCACCTTTACACATGACAAGATATTTCAAGCTGACCTAGCATCTTTTTTCTTCAATGGAGAAAAAATTTATCTCGTCAAACCAACAACATTTATGAATGAAAGTGGAAAAGCAGTTCATGCTTTATTGACTTACTATGGTTTGGATATTGAAGATTTACTCGTTATTTACGACGACCTTGACATGGAAGTCGGAAAAATTCGTTTAAGAGCAAAGGGCTCAGCAGGTGGGCATAATGGTATCAAGTCTATTATTCAACATATAGGGACTCAGGTATTTAACCGTGTTAAAATAGGTATTGGAAGACCTAAAAAAGGCATGTCGGTTGTTCATCATGTTTTAAGTAAGTTTGATCAGGATGACTATGTGGGTATTTTACAGTCTATTGACAAGGTTGACGATGCTGTAAACTACTGTTTGCAAGAGAAAAACTTTGAGAAAACAATGCAGAGGTATAACGGCTAAATGGTGACTTTATTAGATTTATTCTCAGAAAATGATCAGATAAAAAAATGGCATCAAAATCTGACAGATAAAAAAAGACAACTACTACTAGGTTTATCAACGTCTACTAAGGCTCTTGCAATTGCAAGTAGTCTAGAAAAAGAAAATAAGATTGTGTTACTGACTTCAACTTATGGAGAAGCAGAGCGAATTATCAGTGATCTTCTTTCTCTCTTAGGAGAGGAAGTTGTCTATCCTTTTTTGGTAGATGACTCTCCTATGGTAGAGTTTTTGATGTCTTCGCAAGAAAAAATCATTTCGCGGGTTGAGGCCTTGCGTTTTTTGAATGATCCATCTAAGAAAGGGATTTTAGTTTGTAATATCGCAGCAAGTCGATTGATTTTACCCTCTCCAACTAGATTTAAAGAAAGTATTATAAAAATTGCGGTTGGCGAAGAATATGACCAGCACGAGCTACTTCACCAGTTAAAGGAAATTGGATATCGAAAAGTTACTCAAGTACAGACACAAGGTGAGTTTAGTATTCGAGGAGATATTTTAGATATTTTTGAAATGTCTCAGTTAGAACCTTTCCGAATTGAGTTTTTTGGTGATGAAGTTGATGGCATTCGTACTTTTGAAGTCGAGACACAATTATCGAAGGAAAATCAAACAGAACTAACCATCTTTCCAGCTAGTGATATGCTTTTGAGAGAAAAGGATTATCAACGAGGACAGTCAGCTTTAGAAAAGCAAATTTCGAAGACTCTATCGCCGATTTTGAAATCCTATCTAGAAGAAATTTTGTCAAGTTTTCATCAAAAACAAGTACATTCAGATAATCGAAAGTTTTTGTCTTTATGTTACGATAAAACATGGACTGTATTTGATTATATTGAAAAAGATAGGCCAGTATTCTTTGATGATTATCAAAAATTGATGAATCAATATGAAGTTTTTGAAAGAGAATTAGCGCAATACTTTACAGAAGATTTACAGAATGGTAAATCATTTTCTGGGATGCAGTATTTTTCAGATACAGAGCAAACATATAAAAAACAAAGTCCAGTTACCTTTTTCTCTAATCTTCAAAAGGGTTTAGGAAATCTCAAGTTTGATCACATTTATCAATTTAATCAATATCCTATGCAGGAGTTTTTCAATCAATTTTCTTTTCTTAAAGAAGAAATTGAGCGATATAAAAAAATGAACTACACAATTGTTCTGCAGTCTAGCAATTCAATGGGAAGTAAAACATTGGAGGATGTTTTAGAGGAATATCAGATTAAATTGGATTCCAGAGATAAGTCAAATATATGTAAAGAATCTGTAAACTTGATTGAGGGTAATCTAAGACATGGTTTTCATTTTGTAGATGAAAAAATTCTCTTCATTACTGAACATGAGATTTTTCAAAAGAAATTAAAACATCGTTTTAGAAGACAACATGCTTCAAATGCAGAGCGATTAAAAGATTATAATGAACTTGAAAAAGGGGACTACGTTGTTCACCATATCCATGGAATTGGTCAATATCTAGGAATCGAAACAATTGAAATCAAAGGTATCCACCGTGATTATGTCAGTGTACAGTATCAAAATGGTGACCAAATCTCCATCCCAGTGGAGCAGATTCAGTTACTGTCAAAATATGTTTCAAGTGATGGGAAACCTCCTAAACTCAATAAATTAAATGACGGTCATTTTAAAAAGGCTAAGCAAAAAGTTAAGAACCAGGTAGAGGATATAGCTGACGATTTAATCAAACTCTATTCTGAGCGTAGTCAGTTGAAGGGTTTTGCGTTCTCAGCTGATGATGAAGATCAACATGTTTTTGATGATGCCTTCCCTTATGTTGAAACGGATGATCAACTTCGTAGTATTGAGGAAATCAAGAGAGATATGCAGGATTCTCATCCCATGGACCGACTTTTAGTTGGGGATGTTGGTTTTGGAAAGACTGAAGTTGCAATGCGTGCTGCCTTTAAGGCTGTCAATGATCACAAACAGGTTGTCGTTCTAGTTCCGACGACGGTTTTAGCACAACAACACTATACGAATTTTAAGGAACGATTCCAAAATTTTGCTGTTAATATTGATGTGTTGAGTCGCTTTAGAAGTAAAAAAGAGCAGGCAGAGACACTTGAAAAATTAAAGAATGGTCAAGTTGATATTTTGATTGGAACGCATCGTGTTTTGTCTAAAGATGTTGTGTTTTCTGATTTGGGCTTGATGATTATTGATGAGGAACAACGATTTGGTGTCAAGCATAAGGAAACTTTGAAAGAACTAAAAAAACAAGTAGATGTCCTAACCTTGACAGCAACGCCAATCCCTCGTACCCTTCATATGTCTATGCTAGGAATTCGAGATTTGTCTGTTATTGAAACTCCTCCAACCAATCGCTATCCTGTTCAAACCTATGTATTAGAGAAGAATGATAGTGTCATTCGTGATGCTGTCTTGCGTGAAATGGAGCGTGGAGGTCAAGTTTACTATCTTTACAATAAAGTTGATACGATTGACCAGAAGGTTTCAGAATTACAGGAGTTGATTCCAGAGGCTTCGATTGGGTATGTTCATGGACAAATGAGTGAAATTCAGTTGGAAAATACTTTATTGGACTTTATTGAAGGACAATATGATATTTTGGTGACAACTACCATAATTGAAACAGGAGTTGACATTCCAAACGCAAATACCTTATTTATCGAAAATGCAGACCATATGGGCTTGTCAACCTTGTATCAATTAAGAGGAAGAGTCGGTCGTAGCAATCGTATTGCTTATGCTTATCTTATGTATCGCCCAGAAAAATCAATCAGTGAAGTCTCTGAGAAGAGATTAGAAGCAATCAAAGGGTTTACAGAATTGGGATCAGGATTTAAGATTGCGATGCGAGATCTTTCGATTCGTGGAGCAGGAAATCTTCTAGGAAAATCCCAGTCTGGTTTCATTGATTCTGTTGGTTTTGAATTGTATTCTCAGTTACTAGAGGAAGCTATCGCTAAACGTAATGGTAATGGGAATACAAGAAGCAAAGGGAATGCTGAGTTGATTTTACAAATTGATGCCTATCTTCCTGATACTTATATTTCTGATCAACGACATAAAATTGAGATTTACAAGAAAATTCGTCAAATTGACAACCATGTCAACTATGAAGAGTTACAAGAAGAGCTGATGGACCGTTTTGGAGAATATCCAGATGTGGTGGCTTATCTTTTAGAGATTGGTTTGGTCAAATCATACTTGGACAAGGTATTTGTAGAACGTGTGGAGAGAAAAGAAAATAAGATTACAGTTCAATTTGAAAAAGTCACTCAACGACTGTTCTTGGCTCAAGATTATTTTAAAGCCTTATCCGCAACAAACTTAAAAGCAGCCATAGCTGAGAATAAGGGATTAATGGAAGTTGTATTTGATGTCCGAAACAAGAAGGATTATGAAATTTTAGAAGGTCTGCTGATTTTTGGAGAAGGTTTATTAGAGATAAAAGAATCAAAGGAAGCAAATCCCATTTAACATTTTTCTTCTATAAAAAGGATAAAAATGGTACAATAATAATTTGAGGTAATAAAAATGAGATTAGACAAGTATTTAAAAGTATCACGAATTATTAAGCGTCGTACAGTCGCAAAAGAAGTAGCAGATAAAGGTAGAATCAAGGTGAACGGAATCTTGGCCAAAAGTTCAACGGATTTAAAAGTTGATGACCAAGTTGAAATTCGTTTTGGAAATAAGTTGTTGCTTGTTAAAGTACTAGAGATGAAAGATAGTACAAAAAAAGAAGATGCAGCAGGCATGTACGAAATTCTCAGTGAAACACGGGTAGAAGAAAATGTCTAAAAATATTGTACAGATGAATAATTCTTTTATTCAAAATGAACACCAACGCCGTCGTTACCTGATGAAGGAGAGACAAAAACGAAATCGTTTCATGGGTTGGGTTCTTATTTTGATGATTTTGTTGTTTATTTTACCAACTTATAACTTGGCTCAAAGCTATAATCAGTTATTACAACGCCGCCAGCAATTGACAGAGTTGAAAGAGCAGTACCAAACTCTTAGTGATGAAAAGGATAAGGAATCTGCTTTTGCTGCAAAGTTGAAAGATGAAGACTATGTAGCGAAATATGCACGCGCCAAGTACTATTACTCAAAGAAACGAGAAGCAATTTACACCATTCCTGATTTGCTTCCGAGGTAATGTCATGGAAAATTTATTAGAAGTTGTTGAGCAGTTTTTAAGTTTATCAGATGAAAAATTAGAGGAATTGGCAGCTAAAAACCATTTATTACGATTACAAGAAGAAAGGGAAGAGAAGAATGCGTAAGTTCTTAGTAGTGTTATCACTACTATCTGTTTTTATCATAACTTCAAGAGTAGTTAGCACAGAAAAACAGCTCCCTTACTCTTCACAAGAAATTTATTATCTAACTGAGTCTGATCATGGATTCTACTATAAAGAACCCCTTGAATCGCCAATGGTTTATGGAGAAACAGCTGTCTATGCTAATGAAGATCTTGTAAAGGAGTCTGGTAAATTAACTCCTGAAACCGCCTTTAAAATCGTAGAATGGCGTTTGAATAGACAAGGTGTTCCTGTTTTTAAATTAGATAATCATCAGTTTATCCTTGCAGATAAGCGTTTAGTCTATGATCAAAGTCATGCTCAAACTCAAAATAGACAAGTATGGTTGGAACCAGGGTTTGTTATCTATAACAGCCTTTATGACGTTAAAGAAATTTCTTCTACCCTCTCTCCTTATCAACACGTAACAGTGGATAGAACCCTCTTTGCTGAGGGACAAGAATTTCTGCATATTGATCAAGTTGGGTGGGTATCAAAAGAGTTCGTCTCAGAAGAGGATAATCGCATCCAGAAGGTTCAAGAAATCTTATCAAACAACTATCAGAATGAAAATTACTCTATTTATGTTAAACAGCTGAGTACAGGTAAAGAGGCTGGGGTGAATGAAGACAGCAAACTCTATGCAGCTAGCATCTTGAAATTAGCCTACCTTTATTATGCTCAAGATAAGATAAATCAAGGTGACTATACGTTTGACAGTAGCTTCAAGTATATCCCGGAAGTAAATAGTTTCCCTGGGTCCTATAAACCAGAAGGTAGTGGCAGCTTACCTAAAAAAGAAGATAACAAAGAATACAGTCTTCAACAGTTAATTACCAAGGTAACAAAAGAGTCTGATAATGTTGCTCATAATATTTTAGGTTATTATGTGACTAATCAATCTGACGGGGTTTTTAAAGAGAAAATGTCTACTATTATGGGTGAAGATTGGGATGTGAATGATAAATTGACTTCTTCAAAAATGGCTGGAAAGGTCATGGAAGCTATTTATAATCAGAATGGTTTTGTCTTAGAATCTCTCAGTAAGACTGATTTTGACAATCAAAGAATTGCAAAAGGTGTTTCGGTTAAGGTAGCTCATAAAATCGGAGATGCCGACGAGTTTAAACATGACACTGCCATTGTCTATACTGATTCTCCTTTCGTTCTTTCTATTTTCACCAAAAATTCTGATTATGACACCATTTCTAAGATAGCCAAGGATGTCTATGAGGTTCTAAAATGAGGGAGCAGGATTTTTTAAATCATTTTCTCAGAAAAGAGTATTTCAAAAAACATTCTAAAATCGTATTAGCTCTGTCTGGCGGACTGGATTCGATGTTTTTATTCCATCTATTGTCCACTTATCAAAAAGAGTTAGAAATTGAGCTGATTGTAGCACATGTCAATCACAAGCAGAGAAGTGAGTCTGACTGGGAGGAACATGAACTAAGGAAGTTAGCTGATGCAGCTGAACTTCCTATTTATATCACAAGCTTTTCAGGAGACTTTTCAGAAGCGCGTGCTCGAGAGTTTCGTTATGATTTTTTTAGGAAAATCATGAAAGAGTTTGGAGCAACTGCCTTGGTCACTGCCCACCATGCAGATGATCAAGTTGAAACGATTTTGATGCGCTTGATTCGAGGAAGTCGGTTACGCCATTTAACAGGGATAAAAGAAAGTCAAGTAGTTGATGATATTGAAATCATCCGTCCCTTGTTGCAATTTCATAAAAAGGATTTTCCACCAATTTTTCATTTCGAAGATCAAACAAATCAGGAAAATACCTATTTTCGCAATCGTATTCGGAATAGGTATTTACCAGAACTTGAAAAAGAAAATCCTCGTCTTAAATCCGCCCTTTTAGATTTAGGAAGGGAAATTTCAGATTACCAGGCAACAATAACGGAACTTTCGAAAAAAATTGATGTGGAAGATTTGAATGAGCTATTTTCATACTCTCAACAAACTCAAGGAATCTTGCTCCAGAACTATCTTAATCAATTTCCAGACTTAAATCTGACAAAGGCTCAGTTTGCTGAAGTTCGACAGATTTTAGCAAGGAAAAGCCAGTATCGTCATTCTCTTAAAAATGGCTATGAATTGATAAAAGAGTATCAGAATTTTCGAGTTTGCAAAATCAGTCCACAGGCCGATGAAAAGGAAGATGAACTTGTGTTACACTATCAAAATCAAGTTCGATATATGGGCTATTTATTTTCCTTTGGCATTCCTATTGAAGGGGATTTTGTTCAAAAAGTAACGGTTTCACGGGAAACACCTGTACATATTAGATGTCGAAGACCTGGCGATGTTCTTATCCTGAATGGTCACCGAAAGAAACTGAGACGTTTATTTATAGATTTGAAAATCCCTATTGAAAAACGAAAAACAACCCCTATTATTGAGCAATTTGGAGAAATTGTCTCAATTTTGGGAATTGCTATCAGTGATTTGAGTAAAAACACGAAAAATGATATAATGAACACTGTACTTTATATAGAAAAAATAGATAGGTAAAAAGATGTTAGAACACGATATTGAAAAAATCCTCGTTTCACATGATGAAATTACAGAAGCAGCTAAAAAGCTAGGTGCACAATTAACCAAAGACTATGAGGGGAAAAATCCAATTCTTGTTGGAATTTTGAAAGGGTCGATTCCTTTTATGGCGGAATTGGTTAAACATATTGATACACATATTGAGATGGACTTCATGATGGTATCTAGCTACCATGGTGGAACTGCAAGTAGTGGTGTAATCAATATCAAGCAAGACGTGACTCAAGATATCAAAGGAAGACATATTTTATTTGTAGAAGACATCATCGATACAGGTCAAACCTTGAAAAATTTGCGAGATATGTTTATTGAAAGAGAAGCGGCTTCTGTTAAGATTGCAACCTTGTTGGATAAACCGGAAGGGCGTGTTGTTGAAATTGAAGCAGATTATACTTGCTTCACTATTCCAAATGAGTTTGTAGTAGGATATGGTTTGGACTACAAAGAAAATTATCGTAACCTTCCTTATGTTGGAGTATTGAAAGAAGAAGTTTATTCAAATTAGAAAGATCTATCTTTAATGAAAAAACAAAATAATGGTTTAGTTAGAAATCCATTTCTATACTTGTTAATTATCTTCTTCCTAGTGACAGGATTCCAGTATTTTTACTCTGGAAATACTGCTGGACGAAGCGAAAAAATTAACTATACAGAACTGGTAAAAGAAATTACAGCCGACAATGTAAAAGAATTGACCTATCAGCCAAATGGTAGCATCATTGAGGTGTCTGGTGTTTATAAAAATCCTAAGACTAGTAAAGAAGAAACAGGGATTCAATTTTTCACTCCTACTGCTACAAAAGTAGAAAGATTCTCAAGTACCATTCTTCCGTCGGATTCAACAGTTTCAGAATTGCAAAAACTTGCTTCTGAACATCAGGCTGAGGTTACAGTCAAACATGAGAGTTCAAGTGGCATGTGGATCAATATCCTTGTCTCTGTTGTGCCGTTTGCTATTCTCTTCTTCTTCCTATTTTCTATGATGGGAAATATGGGAGGAAATAGTGGCCGAAATCCAATGAGTTTTGGACGTAGCAAGGCTAAAGCTGCAAACAAAGAAGATATCAAGGTACGTTTCTCGGATGTTGCAGGTGCCGAGGAAGAAAAACAAGAATTAGTTGAAGTTGTTGAATTCCTAAAAGATCCAAAACGATTTACTAAACTTGGTGCGCGTATTCCTGCGGGTGTTCTTTTAGAGGGACCTCCGGGAACAGGTAAGACTTTGCTTGCTAAGGCGGTTGCCGGAGAAGCAGGCGTTCCATTCTTTAGCATTTCAGGATCTGACTTTGTAGAAATGTTTGTCGGAGTTGGTGCAAGTCGTGTTCGTTCTCTTTTTGAGGATGCAAAAAAAGCAGCACCAGCCATTATCTTTATCGATGAAATTGATGCTGTTGGTCGCCAACGTGGTGTCGGACTCGGCGGAGGAAATGATGAACGTGAGCAAACCTTGAATCAACTCTTAATTGAGATGGATGGTTTTGAGGGAAATGAAGGAATCATCGTTATCGCTGCAACGAACCGTTCAGATGTTCTAGATCCAGCTCTTCTCCGTCCAGGACGTTTCGATAGAAAAGTCTTGGTTGGTCGTCCTGATGTTAAAGGTCGTGAAGCAATTTTGAAAGTTCACGCTAAAAACAAACCTCTAGCAGACGATGTTGATTTGAAACTAGTTGCCCAACAAACCCCAGGTTTTGTGGGAGCTGACTTAGAAAATGTTCTAAATGAGGCAGCCTTGGTTGCAGCCCGTCGCAACAAGTCAGTCATTGATGCTTCAGATATTGATGAGGCAGAGGACAGAGTGATTGCTGGTCCATCTAAGAAAGATAAAACAGTATCACAAAGAGAACGTGAATTGGTTGCATATCACGAGGCTGGACATACAATTGTTGGTTTAGTCTTGTCAAATGCCCGTGTTGTTCATAAAGTGACCATCGTGCCACGTGGACGTGCAGGCGGATACATGATTGCACTTCCTAAAGAAGACCAAATGCTTCTTTCCAAAGAAGATATGAAAGAACAATTAGCAGGTTTGATGGGTGGTCGTGTAGCTGAAGAGATTATCTTTAATGTCCAAACTACAGGAGCTTCAAATGACTTTGAACAAGCTACACAGATGGCGCGTGCAATGGTCACTGAATACGGTATGAGTGAAAAACTTGGCCCAGTCCAATACGAAGGTAATCATGCTATGTTTGGTGCACAAAGTTCTCAAAAATCAATTTCAGAGCAAACAGCCTATGAGATTGATGAGGAAGTTCGTTCATTATTGAATGAGGCACGAAACAAAGCTGCTGAAATTATCCAATCAAATCGTGAAACCCACAAACTGATTGCAGAGGCATTGTTGAAATACGAAACATTGGATAGTACTCAAATTAAATCTCTTTACAAAACAGGAAAAATGCCTGAGACAGTAGAAGAGGAATCACATGCCCTATCTTATGATGAAGTAAAATCAAAAATGAGTGAAGAAAAATAACCCAAGAGAGGCAGTGCCTCTCTTTTTATGTGCCGTTGAGGGAGGAAGAAGTATAGAATAGAGAAAGTAGACTCAGGGGCTCGCGCATTTTGTTAAACTAAATGCAGAAAGGAGAGGCCTATGAATCTGAAAGAACTATACGAAGAAAGCAAAGGGATTGTCCATAAGTGCCGCAAAGAATACCATTTACATCTGTGGGAGAAAGAGGACTGGGATCAGGAGGGGATGCTGTGCCTGTATGAGCTGGTGAATCTATCTCTTTCATGAGCTTCTAAAGAATTACAAGGCAAGTCAGAGTAAAGAAAAACAAGAACAACTTGACCGTCTGATGGGAGGAGAATGTTTCAAAGGTAGAAAGAACCTTCTGAGAGAATTAAGCATCGTGTTCAGTGATTTTAGGTAAACTGAAAATAGGCAAAAAAGTCCTTGACAAAGTTTGAAAAGTAGGTATAATAGAAAGAGTTGAAAAGCTCAGGTCCGTTGGTCAAGGGGTTAAGACACCGCCTTTTCACGGCGGTAACACGGGTTCGAATCCCGTACGGACTATGTGTGTATCGCAGGGACGAAAAAAGTAAAAAAAGTTTCAAAAAAGTGTTGACATAGGTCAACGGCTGTGATATACTAATATAGTTGTCGCTTGAGAGAGAAAGAGTGACAAAGACCTTTGAAAACT